>DASTBR010000150.1:0-2789 GCA_035711945.1 Dehalococcoidia bacterium | reverse complement strand
GTGGTGATGACGAGCCGCGGCGCTGGACACGAGACGATCGCCGAGATCTCACGCATCGTGTACGAGTACTTCAACCCGGCTTAGAGGGGAGCCGTCGGCAGACGCAGCGACAGGGTGCGGGCGTTGATGGCCGCGTCCAGGGTCTCGGTGCTCTGCGGGTGACCGCTGACGGCGGAAACGAATACATCGCGCTCGAGTGAATAGAGCTGAACGTCGCTCTCGGCGGTCACGGTGGCGGTGCGAGGCACGTTTCTGAGAAGCGCGATCTCGCCGAAAAAGTCGCCCGGATCAAGAGTTGCGGTGCGCACTCCATTGCTGGTCACGCGCAGGCGGCCCTTGCCTACGACGTAGAAGAGGTCTCCGGGGTCACCCTCGCGAATGATTTCAGTGCCGGCGAGGGCCGATGACTTCTCCAGGCGGACAGCCAGTTGCTGGAGGGTTGCGCCGTCCAGAGGCGCGAAAATGGCGATCGAACGGAGGAGACTCAGTTCCTCCTCGCGCGGCTGGGGCACGGCGTCGTCGACACGATCGAGCGGGCGCCTGGATAACAGTGCCAGCGAGGGGAGGATTGCTCCTACTGCAACCAGTGCGCCACGTGTCCCGAGCAGCTCGACGATGAGCGGCGTCAAGATGGCGCCGACGGCAACGAACAGGACTGCCATCGCCTCCAACACGCCAAAGACGCGACCGAGGATCTGCCCCGGCGTCGCGCGCTGCAGGAGGGTCAGTCCAGACACGTCGAGGACGCTGTTGCCTATCCCGACGACCACGAGGGCAAGGAGAGCCGCGGCGAACTCAGGCAGCACCCCGATCGCCGCGATAGGCAGGCCCCAGAGAGCCAGCCCAAGGGCCACTGAAGGGCCAAGGCGTTCGCGATCGACCAGCGAGATAGCGGCCAGTGCCCCCAGGAGACCACCCACTCCCAGCGCCGAGTTCAGGAAGCCGACACCCGACTCTCCAGAATCGAGCAGTTCGATGGAGGCCACGACTATCAACACGTTGAGGAAGCCGCGGACCAGCAGTTGGGACCCAAAGAGGCTCATCAGCAGCCTCTGCTCAGGCTGGCCGGCTGCCATACTCACGCCGGCCAACAGTTCGTCCTTAACACTGCTCGGGCCGCTGACCGACGGCATTTGCGATACGCCCGCGATCCCACCGATTGCCAGCGCAGCAAGCAGCGAGCAAAGCGTGGCGACCAGGAATACGACGCTCGAATCGCCGACTGCGATCAACACACCGGCGACTGCTGGCCCGACGAAGGTGGCTATTCCTTCCAACAGACTGTAAGAGACGTTGCCGGCGACCAGTTCGCGCGGCGTTCGGGCTAGCGCGGGGAGAAGGGCCCACTGAGCCGGACGAAAGGCGGTGGACCCGAGAGCAGCAACGGCAGCCGCAACGTAGACGACAATATTCGTTCCGTCGGCAGCTATTGCAACCGCAGCGATGGCGAAGCTGGCTGCGCGGAGAAGGTTCATGTAGAGAAGAACCAATTGCCGCGGATAGCGGTCGACAAGGGCCGAGGCGAAGGGCACGGCAAGAGCGGCCGGGACCATGCGAACAAAGCCGACGATGCCGACCTCGGTCACGCCGCCTGCTTCGTAAGCGACCACGGCCAGGGCGACGACGTGTGCCCACTCGCCCACATAGAACAAGAACCAGGAAGTTTGCAGGCGCCGCAAGCCAGGGCTACGGGCTATCTCCGAGAGAGCGCGAAAGCGGGCGGCGATCAGGGGCGAGAGCTTGGGCCGTTGCATGGCTGGGTGTTGGCAAATGGTACCGCAGCACCTGTATCGCCTCTAGGATTGTGGCGTCATGCGGCATCCCGCGTCGGCCGCTAGCGTCTTACTCCTGTTCCTGGCTTCGTTTGGCACTGCCTGCTCGTCCGATGGAGATGAGGAGGGGCTGCTCTTTGAGGAGCTGCGCGAGGACGCGGCTCCGGAAGAGCCGGCTGAGACCAGGACTCCGAGTGCGGTTGATGCGACTGTCGACAGCCAGCGTGAGGAGCTCGTCGAGGCGCCTGAGCCTGAGCTGCGCGTCAGCAGCACGTGGATGGCGCCGGGGAGCACGATCCTGGTCTCGGTGCGTAATACTTCGTCCGGCGGTACGGCGTATTTGCTAGACCGGGAGTATCCATTGACCACGGCTGATGGGTACGCGTGGGCTGTGCTGGGCACCGGACCGGATACACCGTTGGGCGGCACGACCATGCAGGTCGCGCTGGAGAGCGGAGAGACGTTCGACATCTACATCGAGCTAATCGACGCGGGCTACCCGGTAAACGAGATCACACTATCGGGCGAGACGAGCAGTCTGCTGACGCCAGAGAACTCAGCGTACGAGCGAGAGCGGGTCAATTTCGCGCTCAGCAGCTACACGCCGGAGCCGCTGTGGGAAGGCACTTTCATCTATCCCGTCCAGAGCTACATCACGTCGGAGTTCGGGGAGGCGCGCAGCTACAACGGCGGGCCGATCACCAGTTGGCACAAAGGAATCGACTTCGGCGCGCTGGAGGGCACGCCGATCCGGGCAGCAAATAGCGGGCGTGTCGTCCTAGCCGAGGAGGTGCCGTTGTCAGGCGGCGTCGTGTTCATCGACCACGGACTTGGAGTCTTCTCGCAGTACTCACACCAGTCGGCCATCCACGTCGAGGCGGGACAGATGGTGGAGAAGGGAGACATCATCGGTGAGGTTGGGAGCACCGGGATCTCGACGGGGGCTCACCTGCACTGGCAGATGTTCGTGGGCTATGAGCCGGTGAACCCGCACCAGTGGTGCTGGCAGATCATGAC
>DASTBR010000149.1:0-2962 GCA_035711945.1 Dehalococcoidia bacterium | reverse complement strand
GGCTATGGCGTCTTCGCCTATGGCCTGCGCAACCCGTTCGACTTCGACTTCGATGGCGACGGACGAATCTTCGCCATCGACAACGGCCCTCAGGCCTGTGACGAGATCAACCTCGTGGTCGAGGGCGAGGACTATGGCTGGCCCTCGCCGCGGCTGTCCCAGGACACCTGCGAGCGTCGTGATGGTGAAGCTGCCATTGGCTACGTCGCCCGTGAGGGCCATGAACCAGCGCAGAACGGGTCAACGGTCGGCCCCAGCTCGATTCTCTACTTGACTGACGGCCTCGGCCGGTTGGAGGGTCCGGGTGCTGTGGTCTGCGAAGTCAACACCGGACGGCTTCGTTACCACCAGCTTGTCGAAGAGCCGCTCAGCGTCGAGGCCAGCTACACACTGGCGGAAGACTGCTTTACGGACGTCATCCAGCTCGCCGACGGCTCGCTGCTGTACACGACCCAGTCTTCGATCGAACGTCTCACGGCAAACGACTAATTAGCCTCCTTTCGTCCTCGCGTCCATCAGAGCCAGTAGCTTGACCGTGGTGTTCCAGTTGCGGATTGTCATGCTCTGGTAGATCGGAAGTTGAACGATCCTTCCCAACCGGCTCTGAGTCGCCTTCGCGCTGAGCCGCGCGAAGTAGAGAAGATCCTCGCCGGCCCACGCGCGATCAACTCCTTCCTTTAGGCTGACGCTCGCCATTGCCTCGCTCGACTTGAGCGGATCCTTCAGAAAGATGACGTCGTAACGAAACCTGGCCGGTTGCTTGCCAAAGCCTCGTGGCGCCTGCTCAACCGCTTTCCTGAGCTGAGCGTGCGACCGGACAACAACCACTGACTGATAGCCGAACCTGCCAGAGAGACCCTTCTCGATGAGTGTCGTCAACCGGCTGTTGGCCTCTTTCGTGGCAAACAGAACGTTCCCACTCTGGATGTAGGTGGCGACGTCTGTGAAGCCCATCTCCTCGAAGGACGCCTTCAGATCGGCCATCCTGATGATGTTCTTGCCGCCGACATTAATGCCGCGCAGCAGCGCCACGAATTGACCCTCAGCCACCGTTATTCCCTCCGCGCCCTGTGGAGGCGCTTTTTGATAATCGCTGTGGCGAGAGGCGGCTTCGACCGTAGGGTAGAAAGTGCAACCCCGCCGGAGTAACATGGGAACCCACGTGCCTGCTTAAATGTTCACTCACCTACACACTCACACCGAATATTCACTTCTGGATGGACTCTCCAAGATTCCCCAGCTCCTCGATCGCGCGGCATCTCTTGGCCAGGACGCGCTGGCCATAACCGACCACGGCGCTATGTACGGGGCCATCCAGTTCTACAAGGAGGCCCGCGCCCGGAACATCAAACCGATCATCGGCCAGGAGCTGTACGTCGCCCCCGGCGACCGCCGGTCCCGCGACCAGTCCGAAAAGTCGCCCTTCCATCTGACAGCGGTGGCGCGCAGCAACCAGGGCTACCAGAACCTGATGGCCCTGAGCAGCCGCGCCCACCTCGAGGGTTACTACTATCGGCCTCGCGTCGACCGCGAGCTGCTCGAACAGTACCGCGAGGGGGTCGTCATCCTCTCAGGCTGTCCTTCCAGCGAGATCCACCGTGCCCTGCAGGAGTCGCGCTGGTCCGATGCCGTCGCCGCCGCCGGCTGGTACAAAGAGGTATTCGCTGGCGACTTCTACATCGAGATCCAGGAGCACAACGATCCCCAGTTCGCCCCAATCACTCCCAAGCTTGTGCAGCTGGGGTCGGACCTCGGCATACCGCTTGTCCTGACCAACGACTCTCACTACACCAACCCCGACGACGACCAGGTCCACGACCTGCTGCTCTGCATCGGCACGAACTCGACCGTCAACGACGCCAACCGCCTGCGCATGGAGGGCGGCAGTTACTACCTGAAGTCCGAGGAAGAGATGCGCGCTCTCTTCCCCGAGCTGCCCGAGGCATCAGATAACACCCAGCGCATCTCCGAGCAGTGCGAGCTAAGCCTTGAGTTCGGCCGCCTGCACCTGCCCAACCCCGAGCTACCGCCCGGTGTAGACGCCGACGAGCAGCTGGCGCGGCTCTGCTGGCAGGGCGCCGAACGCCTCTACTCCGGGCTGCCGGAGCAAGTGAGGGAGCGCCTCGAATACGAGCTGATGGTGATCCGCGAGACCGGCTTCGCCAGCTACATCCTGATCGTCAAGGACTTCGCCGATTTTGCCCGGTCACGCTCCATTCCAATGGGCGTCCGCGGCAGCGCCGCCGGATCGATCGTCCTCTACTGCACGGGCATCACCGACATCGACCCCCTGGCCTATCGCCTCGTCTTCGAGCGCTTCCTCAACCTCGAGCGCCGAGAGATGCCAGACATTGACATGGACTTCGCCGATGACCGCCGCGACGAGGTCATCCGCTACGTCGCCGAGAAGTACGGCTACGACCACGTCGCCCAGATCATCACCTTCGGCACGCTCGGCGCGAAGGCCGTCATCCGCGACACGGGCCGCGCCCTCGGCATGGCCTACGCCGACACCGATCGCGTCGCCCGCCTGGTCCCAACCGCGGTCAACATGACCATCGAGCGGGCGATGAACGAGAACCCCGAGCTCAACCAGATCTACAACGCCGACCCGTCGATCAAGAAGCTCGTCGATACGGCCAGGCGCCTCGAGGGCGTCGCCCGCCACGCCAGCACCCACGCCGCCGGCGTCGTCATCTCCAGCCGGCCGCTGATTGAGCACGTGCCTCTGCAGCAGCCGGTGCGCACGGGTCCGCAGCGCGACGAGAACGGCGACGCGCAGGCGATCCCGATGACGCAGTACGGAATGCTGGACGTCGCGGAGGTCGGCCTGCTGAAGATGGACTTCCTGGGTCTATCGAACCTGACGATCCTCGCTCGCGCACTGGAGCTAATCCGGCGCCACCGAGGTGAGGAGATAGACCTCCTGAAGATTCCCGACGGCGACGAGAAGACCTACGAG
>DASTBR010000148.1:0-3767 GCA_035711945.1 Dehalococcoidia bacterium | reverse complement strand
CAAGTCGCTGGGCTTTGGCGAGGACAGGCCGATGCACCAGTTCGTCGCTCTGCTAAACGGCGAGCCGGTGGCCACCTCCGCGGTACTCTACAGCCACGGCGTCGTCGGGCTCTACAACGTCGGCACCGTCGAAGAGGTGAGGAGGCGCGGCATCGGCACCGCCGTATCTGCAGCCGCCTTCCGCGACGCGCCGGCCCGCGGCTACAAGGTCGCCATTGTCGTCTCCACCCCGATGGGGCGCAGCGTCTACGCGCGGCTGGGCGCGCGCGAGGTCTGCCGGCCGACCATCTACGAGCGAGCGCCCGGACTCTCCTAAGCGTTCGCTTTGTTAGCCTCAGTCCTACCAACTCACAGACAAGGAGATCCGCATGGCTAAGCGACTAGAGGGTCGCGTTGCGATTGTTACCGGGGCCGGCCGTGGAATCGGTCAGGGCGAGGCCCTGTTGCTCGCTGAGGAAGGCGCCAAAGTCATCGTCAACGACTTCGGCGGCACGGCCGGCGGCGAGGGTGGCGACAAGTCGCCCGCCGATGAAGTGGTCGACATGATCAAGGACGCCGGAGGCGACGCCGCGGCCAACTACGGCAACGTCGCCGACTACGCCGAGGGCGAGAAGATGGTCCAGCAGGCCATCGACACCTTCGGTCGGCTAGACATCGTCATCAACAATGCGGGCATCCTGCGCGACCGCATGGTCTTCAACATGAGTGAGGAGGAGTGGGACATCGTCCTCGCCGTCCACCTCAAGGGGCACTTCAACCTGACCAAGCACGCCAGCGTGATCTTCCGTCAGCAGCGCAGCGGCGTCTTCGTCAACACCTCTTCCGAGTCGGGCCTCGGCAACATGGGCCAGGCCAACTACGCGGCGGCCAAGGAAGGCATCATCGGCCTGACTCGCACCGTCGCGCGCGACATGGGCCGCTACGGCGTGCGCTGCAACGCCATCCGCCCTCGCGCCGCCACGCGTCTCACTCTGAGCCCTGAGCTGCAGGAAGCCTGGGAGCGCTCGCGCAATCAGCCCGCGGGTGCCGGCCAGGCGCAGGCTGTCGACGCCAACGTGCAGAACATGATCACCAACCTCGACCCCAAGCAGGTCGCGCCCCTGGTCGTCTGGCTCTGCACTGACGAGGCGGCCAATATCAACGGCCGCAACTTCCTCGTCGGCGGCAACACAATCGGTCTTTACTCAGAGCCCGAGCTGGTGCGCAGCCTCTTCAGCGACAAGGAGTGGAGCATCGACTCGCTCTCCGACCTGATGCCGAAGAGCCTGGCCGCTGGGCTGAAGAACCAGTGGCCGGCCAAGGAGCCCGAAGCCAAGCCTGCTTAGAGCGTTGCCCTTCTTCACGGTTGCGACGGCGGCCTGGCGAGCACCCTTGGCTCAGTAATCTGTGTGGCCCTGGTCCCCTGTGTGGGAATCGCCTGACGCTGGCTTACTTTTGAGCTGCGCGCGAGCGAAACCGAACTGCTACCGAGTGGCCTCTCACAGTGACCAACAGAGGCACGCGCCCCCACGCCGAGCCCAAGCTCCATCTGGCCCGGGGCGGCAGGGTCAACGAGTTCAGGAGATAGGTTTCCGCTGGCCGTGTTGCCGGGCATGGACGTCTTGCGCATACTCTGCTGGCGCGTCGCTATCCCGCGGATGGGCATCATGCGCGCTGGGAGGCGGAGATCGATGGCACTGCGGATCGAGGACTATGCGATCATTGGCGACACAGAGACGGCGGCACTGGTCGGCAAGAACGGTTCCATCGACTGGCTGTGCGCGCCGCGCTTCGATTCCACGGCGTTCTTTGCGGCACTGTTGGGCACCGAAGCCAACGGCCACTGGCAGATCGCTCCCGCTGCTGAAGTGCGACGCGTTGAGCGCCGCTATCGCCCCGGCACGCTCGTCCTCGAGACGGACTTCGAGACGGACGATGGCCTGGTCCGGCTGGTCGATTGTATGCCGCTGGGCGACGGGCACAACGACGTCGTCCGCATCGTCGAGGGCTTGCGCGGCCGCGTGGCGATGCAGATGCTGCTCAAGCCTCGGTTCGATTACGGGAAACTTATCCCAGCGTTAGGCCGGATCGACCAGGGCGTGTTCGCAGTGGCGGGACCAGACGCGGTCTGCCTCCGCACGCCCGTCGAACTGGGCCTGCAGGACGCCACGGCGTCGGCGGCTTTCACCGTGTCTGAAGGCGAACGTATCCCGTTTCACCTGGCCTGGTATTGGTCGCACATCCAGCGCCCCGAGCCGGTCGACGCGTTCAACATGGTGGCCCGGACGGAATCGTGGTGGCGGGAGTGGTCCGGACGCTGCACGTACAAAGGCGAGCACCACGAGGACGTGCTGAGGTCGTTGATCACGCTCAAGGCGCTCACGTACGCGCCAACAGGCGCGATCGTTGCCGCGCTGACAACGTCGCTGCCCGAGGAGATCGGAGGAGAACGAAACTGGGACTACCGCTTCTGCTGGCTGCGCGATGGCTCGTTCACGCTGGCGCCGCTCGTCCAGTCCGGCTACATGGAGGAGGCCATCGCCTGGCGTGACTGGCTCCTGAGGGCGATCGCCGGCGATCCGAGCCAGTTGCAGCTCATGTACGGCATCGGCGGCGAACATCGGCTGACCGAGCTCGAGCTGACCTGGCTGGCGGGCTATGAAGGCTCGAAGCCGGTGCGCATTGGCAACGCGGCCAGCGAGCAGTTCCAGCTCGACATCTTCGGCGAAGTGCTTGCGGTGCTCTACGGCGCGTGGGAGGCAGGGTTGCCGCTACGTGACCCTACGCACTCACCGGGAATCGAGCTGGCCGATGTGATCGAGCTCGTCGAAAGCAAGTGGCGCGACCCCGACGAAGGGATCTGGGAGATCCGCGGGCAGCGGCAGCACTTCACCTACTCAAAGGTTTCAGCCTGGACCGCGGTTGACCGCGCGATCAAACTCTCGGAAGCAACGGGAGCCGACGTCCCGCTCGAGCGCTGGAGATCCACGCGTGACGAGATCCACGCTGAAGTTTTGGCCAAGGGCTTCGACGCGGAGCGCAACACCTTCGTGCAGTACTACGGCGGGACCGGCCTTGATGCGAGCCTGCTGCTCATTCCAACGTTCGGCTTCTTGCCGGCACAGGACCCGCGCGTCCTGGGCACGATCGATGCGATCCAGCGGGAGATCTGCGAAGGGCCGTTCGTCTGGCGTTACTCGACGGAGGACGGCGTGGACGGTCTGGCCGGCAGCGAGGGTGCCTTCCTCATCTGCTCCTTCTGGTTGGTGGCTGCGCTGGCCAGGGCCGGGCGGGTCGACGAAGCCGAGCGTAACCTCAAGCAGCTCATGGCGTTGCAGAACGACGCCGGCCTGCTAAGCGAGGAGTACGATCCTCAAGGGAAGCGCGTCCTGGGCAACTTCCCGCAGGCTTTTTCGCACATCGGTCTGTTGCGCTCGATCTTCGCGATCGCGGAGGCGCGCCAGCCGGCGCGAGTATGAGCGTTGGCTCTACCCGTACCCGAAGACCTGGTTGAGTAGCTTCGCCCCGTCGTCGGTCGTCGGCGCTTCGTACTCGATGGTCAGCCCGCCTGGCGTCTCGAAGTAGAAGTGGCGGATACCAGCGGGCTGCGTCATCGGCGGTTGCCGTATGTCGGCACCCTTCGCCTTTAGCTTCTCGTACAACGGCTCGACCTCGTCGAGGTCGACCGATATGTCCACAGTCTCGCCACGCAGGCTCGTGTATGGCGGATGACCCTGGTCCCTCGGCAGGACCAGCACTGTCAGATTGTCCGCGACCTTGTAAGCCCC
>DASTBR010000147.1:0-5857 GCA_035711945.1 Dehalococcoidia bacterium | reverse complement strand
CCAGCTTCTTCAGCCAATCGACAACGGCTTCGCGGTTTTCGAATAGCGTCTGCATGCCATCGACATCGGTCTCGATGCGGGCCGTGTCGTCGTGGTGGCGGACCCGCAGCTCGCGGATGCCGAGGTTGCGGATGAAGGCCTCGGCTGCCTCAACCTGGCCAAGCGCCTGCACCGTCACCGGCAGGCCGTAGGGGATGCGCGAGGCCAGGCAGGCCATCGCCGGCTTGTCCCACGTTGGCAGGCCACGCTCTCGCGACAGCTCGCGGATCTCGGCCTTGGTTAGCCCGGCCTCGATCAACGGGCTGCGCACTCCGTAGTCAGCGGCCGCCTGGCGCCCGGGCCGGTGGTCCCCGGTGTCGTCGAGGTTGGCCCCGTCGACGACGACCGCGAAGCCGCGCTCCGAGGCCAGCGTCGACAGAAGGCCATAGAGCTCAGTCTTGCAGTGGAAACAACGGTTGGCGCCGTTGGCTACGTAATCAGGGTTGTCGCCTTCGTTGGTGTCGATCAGCTCGTGGGCGATGCCGATCTGCTGAGCCAGCGATTTCGCTTCCTCGACTTCGCTGGCCGGAACGGATGGCGAGACGCCTGTGACGGCCAAGGCTCGTGGTCCGAGGACCTCGGCCGCGATCGCGGCTACGAAGGTACTGTCGACGCCGCCCGAGAACGCGACGACGACCGACTGCATGTCATCTATTGACGTCTTCAGGTGCTGGAGTTTGTTGGCTGGACCGGCCATCGGATCAATCGTAGCGGCGACGCTGCATCAGCGAAGCAGCCGGACGGCGATGTTGAGGACGATGGTCAAAACGATGCTGGCGATCAGCATGCTTGCGATAGGTATGTAGATTGAGACGTTCTCACCACTGAACGAAAGGTCGCCCGGTAGGCGGCCGAAGTTCGTGGTCCTGGCCAGCGCCCAGAAGAGAGCACCGAATACCACGAGCGCGGCGCCCGCAACGACCATGATCTTCCCGACACCTTCCACGTCTCGATCTTAGTGACCGGAAACGATCGCCTCGCTTCCAAATCGACTGGGAGATCGCGTCTTGCTAGCTTTGAATGGTGAAAGAAGAGCGCTTTGGCAACGGATCCGCGCGCACTCAGCCTCTGCAGAGCGATGAGGCAATGGGTGAGCTTGGCCTCGATGCCGTAAACGTCAGCATGAGTGGCGTCCGTTATCTGAAGGCCAACCGGGCCACAGTAGAGCGCTCTGCGGTTCAGACCCTGCGCGCCGGCGAGTCCGAGATCGAGAACAGCATGGTTCTGTTCGCTTCCGGCGAGGAAGTCGAGCTTGAGGACAGCGTCGCCGGGGTGATCGTCGCAAGGGAGGCGGAGGTTGAAGACAGCAAGGTCTTCCTGCTGGCCGCTCCCGTAGTCAAAGGAAATGTTCGAGCGGTCGTCGACGTGAGGTCGATGTTCGCTTTTGGCGCCGGTTTTGCTGCAATGGGCTTTCTGCTGAAGGCCGCTGGTCAGCTCGTCTTCAACCGCCGCTGACCACCGGAGGAGAAAGTGGCAGACAACAGATCGGTTGTCGCTGAGAAGCGACAAATCATCGGCAAGCAAGTGCGCACGCTGCGCCGCCAGGGCGTCGTGCCCGCCAACATCTACGGCCATCAGAAGGAATCCGTGGCTCTGCAGGTCCCGAAGGAAACCATCGCGGCGCTCATCCGCAGCGCCGGGTCCAGTGCGATCGTCGAGGTCTCGGTGGATGGCGAAGCTCAGCCTCGTCCCGCTCTGATCAAGTTTGTCCAGCGCCACGCCGTGACTGACGAGATCCTGCACGTCGACTTCTACCAGGTCTCGATGACGCAGAAGATGACGCTCGACGTCCCGCTCGTGATGATCGGCGACCCGCCGGCCGTTAAGGATTACCAGGGCGTGCTACTGCAGCTGGTGGACAACATCTCCATCCGCTGCCTGCCGACTGACCTGCCACAACACCTTGAGGTCGACATCAGCGGCCTCGCCGAGCTTGAGTCATCCGTGCACATCAGCGACGTGCAAGCGCCGAGCAGCGTCGAGATCCTGAACGACCCCGAGCAGATGGTCGCGCGCGTCGAGACGCCACGCATCGCGGCTGAGATCGAGGCTGAGGAAGCCGCCGCCGCCGAGGCCGCAGCCGCCGAAGCGGAGGTTCTCGAAGGCGAAGAGGCTCCGGCAGAGGAAGGCGAGGCGCCTGCAGAGGCACCCGCGGAGGGTGGCGAAGAGGCTGCCGCCGAGGAGTAGGGCTATTTGGTGGGCGGTCCGGCTGGGGCCGGCTCCGCCCGTCGGCTCACTCGGACCTTTTTGATCCGGCGGCCCATGACGGAAAGGACCTGCAGGTCGAGCCCGTCAACGCTCAGCGAGTCGCCCGCGCCCGGCATCTTGCCAAGGATGTGGTACACGAGACCGCCAACCGTGTCGTAGTCCTCGTCCTCGATGTTGACGTCGAATAGCTCGTTGAGTGCGTCGACCGTGACGCGGGCGTCGACGACGACTTCGTCCTCGCCCAGCCGCTCGATCGGCGTGCTGGCCACGTCGTACTCGTCCTCGATCTCGCCGACGATCTCCTCGAGAAGGTCCTCGACGGTGACGATGCCAGCTGTGCCGCCGTATTCGTCGACGACTATCGCGATGTGGACCTTGGTCTGACGCAGCTCAGTGAGCAGCTCGTCGACCTTCTTGCCCTCGGGGATGAAGTAGGGCGGACGGGCTACCTCCTGCAGGGATCCCGGTCGCTCGCCCATCAGCAGGAAGGGCAGGAAGTCCTTGGCGTAGAGGATGCCGACGATGTTGTCGACCGACTCTTCGTAGATCGGCAGGCGCGAGAAGCCCTTCTCCACGAAGACGGCGACAGCCTCGTCAATCGACGCCGTGACACTGAGCGCGGCGACGTCAATGCGCGGGACCATGATCTCGCGCGCGGTCGTGTCGACCAGGCCGATGATGCCGCGGATCATCTCGCGCTCCTCGGCCTCGATCTGCCCGCCGCCTTCTTCCATCTCGAGCAGGCGCATCAATTCCTCGACCTCGTCGAGGTTGTCCTGGTCCTTGCCCTGGGCGATACGCATGACCGCGCGTCCCGGTGCGTCGAGGAGACTGGCCAGTGGCCCGACGACGATGCGCACGCTGGTGATCACGGGCGAAAGGCGGAGGCTCCAGAGCTCCGGGCGGCCGCCGACAGTGAGACGTGGGATCGACTGCAGCGTCGTCAGGATGATGGTCGAGAAGAGTACGAACAGGGCGACCTGCAGCCAGCCGCTGTCCACATGCTTTAGGTAGAGGTAGAGACCGCTGCAGACCGCGCCGAGCAGCGTCAGGTTCCGAGCCAGGGTCAGCGAGGAGAGGATCGAGTTGCGTTCTTCGGTGAAGCGCTGAAGTGCCCTTGCTCGGGGCAATCCTTCGCGGACGAGGAGCCGGACGCGCAGCCGGCTGCTGGCGGTGGCCGCAGTGACGGCGGCCGTCAGGATGAGGAACAGCAGGGAAAGACCGATAGCGGCGAAGAGACCGACGTAGTCGGCGGTGGTCATTCGGTCACTGTTCCGTTCTGACTCGTGCCGGCACACCCATCACGAGCTCGCCCGGAGCCACGTCTCGAGTGACAACGGCGCCGGCGGCTGTTCGGGCGCCCGCCCCGACTGTGACTGGTGCGACGAGCATCGTATCGCTGCCAATGAACGCGCCGTCGCCAACGACGGTGCGATGTTTATCGACGCCGTCGAAGTTCACAGTGACCACACCGGCGCCGATGTTAACGTCAGCGCCGACGTCGGCGTCGCCGATGTAGCCGAAGTGATGCATCCGCGTCTTCGGACCGATGCGCGAGTTCTTGATCTCCGCGTAGTTGCCGATGTGGGCTTCGCTGCAGATGTAGGCGCCATCGCGGACATGGCTGTGAATCCCGACAAAGACATCGGGTTCGAGCGTCGAGCGCTCGATAGTCGCCGAGACGATTTTTGAGCGGGCGCCGATCGTCGAGTCCTCGATCACTGCGTTCGGCCCGATCTCGCAGCCGTTTTCGATGCGCGTATCGCCACGGAGGTGGCTGTTCGGGCGGATGACGACGCCCGGCTCGATCACAACGTTGTAGTCGACGTAGGTCGTGTCGGGGTCGATCATGCGGACGCCGGCGCGCATGTGGCGGCGGTTGAACCAGGCCCGCATCTCCTTCTCGGCAAGGGCGACATCGTGCATCGTCTCGAGCCGCACGCACTCAGATGCGGAGATGTGCATGACGTTGACGCCGTTGGCTCCAGTGAGGAGGGCCTGGGCCAGGCTATCGATGCTGAGCGACTGGCCGTCCGCGGCCTGGCGGAGCCAGCTCGCGCTGACGCAGGCGCCGCAGATTCGTGAGGCGCCGAGGGTCTCACTCTCGCCGCTGCTGAGGATGGTCAGGTCGGCGCGGCCCTCGGCATGCTGCTTACCCAGGGCTGCCAGCGTGTCCGCGCGCAGGAGCGGCCAGCGGGCGTCGAGGCAGAGGACATGCTCGTGGCCATCCGCCTGATCCGCACTGATGCTGGCGACGACGGCCGGTTCAGGCAGGCCTGCTCTGACGAGCGCCTTGCTAAGGCACTCGATCGAAGACAGCCCGGCGATCTTGAGCGATGGCAGGTCGGCGCCCTCGGCCGGCTGATGAAGGATCAGCGTGCGCAGCTGTTTCATCTGGTCGCGACGGCGACCTCCAGCAGGGCAAGGCAAGGGGGTTGTGAGGAGTGATGCGCCTCTACGCGGCGACTATGGGTGGGGTCGTCAGGTTCGTCCAAAGTTGTAAGCCGCCCTGTGACGGAGTCTATCAGCGCGGCGACGGTATCCTAATGAGGTCGGCGACAGGGTGTCAAGGCAGGGCTGAGAGCGATAAACACGATGCTATACTCCGCGCGAATTCCAGCCATGGGCGGCGGGGCCGAGCGGCCTCGCCCTTACGTTTAGCGATGCAAAGCTCCGAGATTCGCAGGGCCTTCCTCGACTACTTCAAAGCGCGCGGACACGTGCAGGTGCCCTCGCTTCCGCTTGTGCCGGCCGGCGATCCGACGCTGCTCTTTACGGGCGCCGGGATGGTCCAGTTCAAGCCCTACTTCATGGGGCTTGCAGAGCCGCCCGCCAAGCGATTGAGCTCTGTACAGAAGGTCTTCCGCGCCACCGACCTCGACGAGGCCGGCGACACATCCCACCTCACCTTCTTCGAGATGATGGGGAACTTCAGTGTCGGGGATTACTTCAAGGACCAGGCCATCGACTGGGCCTGGGACTTCCTGACGAACGTCTGCAAGCTGGAGCCGGAAAAGCTCCGGATCACCATCTACCTCGATGACGAGGTCGCCCACGACGCCTGGATCAAGCAAGGCGTCCCTGAAGAGCGCATCTACCGCTACGGCGAGGACCAGAACTACTGGTTCTCGGGCGACGTCGGCCCCTGCGGCCCGGACAGCGAGATCTTCTACGACTTCGGGCCGCAACCGGACTGCGACGACTGCGAGCCGGCTCACGACGGGCACAGGCGGTTCCTCGAGATCTGGAACCTGGTCTTTATGATGCTCTACCAGCACGAGGACGGGACCCGTACCGAGCTGCCCACCAAGAACATCGATACAGGCTCTGGCCTGGAGCGTATGGCAGCTGCGCTGAACGGATCGCCAGACGTCTACATGACGGACCTGTTCAAGCCGTCGATTGAGATGATCGAAGGTCTTACCGGTCGCCGTTATGGAGATGAGCCCGGGGCAGACCGAGCCTTTCGCGTCGTCGCGGAGCACGCGCGCGCCCTGAGTTTCCTGATCGCCGACGGCGTCTCGCCCAGCAACGAGGGCAGGGGCTACGTGCTACGCCGTGTCCTCCGGCGCGCTGGTTACTTCGGTCGCAGTCTTGGCTTGACGGGACC
>DASTBR010000146.1:0-3105 GCA_035711945.1 Dehalococcoidia bacterium | reverse complement strand
ATCCGGCCTTGGCCGGCGTCGCGGTCACTGGCAACGGCGAAGGCGTGGGAGATCAGCGCGAGGGCCATGAAAACGCACATCGCGGCAGCGGCGATCCAGCGTGCACTGGGTAATTGATTCACACCATAAGGGTAGGCCCGGTTTCACGGCGCCAAGGACGCGTCAGATGGCTAGCGAAGGCTGCGGGACGAGGAGTTCCTGCAGGGGGCAATGAATCGACCTAGGGCTGGTCCGCGTACCAGCTCGTCAGGCCATCCGCGCCGTCTTCCGAAAGCGTGAGATGGACGTGGTTGTCGTGGCCGGGGATGGGGCAGGCAGGTACTGCGGCGGCCTCGGCGACGTCCTCGTCCTCAGGATGCCAGCAACGATCGTTCCAGATGATCTCCTGGACGCCGGTGACTCGGGCAAGGTAGTGCGGTTCTCCGTCACGACTGGCCAGGAAGGCGGTGACGATCGCATCGCCGAGGAGCAAGCCCTCCGCGCTGGGCTGGTCGGGCTCGCCGCCGACGACTACGTCGATGGCGCGTCCGGCGGCGTGGGTGCTCCAACAGTCGGAGTACTTTGGGTCGAACTCGCGGTCGCAGCCCGGCGTGGTCGGATCGAAGAGTTCGCGGCACTCGTAGCCGAGCACCGAAATGGCCTCGGGCCAGGTTTCGTCGATGTAGGCCGCAAGGCTGGCGCGACCGACTCGATTGGCCGCCTCGCCGCCGCGGCAGACCTCTTCGATTGTTCCCGAGACGACGATCGGGTCGTCGCCGTAATCGTCGAGAGGTGCTGGCGCAAAGGAACCCCAGTCCGGGATGGTGTCGATGAGGGGTTGGACGTAGCCGTCGACCACCGATGCAGCCTCGTCGTTGGCGCCGCCGCAGACCTCGAAGTCGAGGTCTAGGACCTCGTCGCCGCCGTCGGTAACCGTCAGGCGACGAGCGGTAGCCCCGGCGCAGTCACCCTCGGTCGCCTCGGGCTCGAGCTCGAAGACCGGGTGCTCGGTGTTCGCGAGCTCGGCCCAGGCTTCGGGCGGCACCTCCACGGTCTCGTCGCGCACGACGTCGCCGTAGATGTCGACCACAAAGTCGGCCTCATCCTTGCTGATCGACAGCTCGTAGCTGCGATGGAACTCCGGTGGGATCGATGCGTCGTCGTAGCGGTACTCGATGGTGGCCGAATCGCTCAGAGGCTCGCCGGAGGCCTCTGCGTCGTCGTCATCGCCGCCGCAGGCTGTAGAGAGGATCGTCAGCGCGATGGCGAGCAGAAGCAGTCGCGGCGCTGAGAGGTCTTCTAGCGGTAAGGTCATTGGCACCATGAAGTCTACTCAGCCAGTGAGCG
Source organism: Dehalococcoidia bacterium (assembly GCA_035711945.1). GTDB lineage: Bacteria > Chloroflexota > Dehalococcoidia > WHTO01 > WHTO01 > DASTBR01. The sequence goes on along the minus strand of DASTBR010000146.1, from coordinate 1,779 downwards.
GCGCAGACCACCTAGCTGCGCGCCGGGATTCGGAGGCGGACGCTCAGCTCTCGGGCCTGTGAAACTAAACTCACGCTGACATGGGCGTCAGCGAGCGCCAGGCTGTTCTGGCTGCCGGCTACGGCGAGCCAATCCTGCCACGAAGGCCAGAGGGCGCACTCGACGGCATCCCGCTCCTTCAGCAGTCCCGTTTCCTCCGCTTTGCGCTCTCGGCGCTGACCGCCAGCGCCGCCGGTAACTCCCTGGCCTACACGCTGCTGATCGTTGTCATCGCCGAGAAGGAATCGGGGATCTTCACCAGCCTCTTTGTCATCTGCTCGCTCCTGCCCGTCATCGTTTTCAGTCTCTTCGCCGGCGTAATCGTCGACCAACTACCGAACAAGCTGATCCTGGCAACCGCGAACCTTGTGCGGGCGGGAGCGGTAGCCCTGTTACTGATCGATCCAACAAATGTCTGGGCGATCCTGGCGTTTCTCCTGCTGTTCTGGACTGTGCGCGAGTTTTCATCGCCGGCCTCGTCGTCGGCGTTGCCGACCCTGGTGCCGCAGCACCGTTATAGCACCGGGGGTGCTGTCCTCGACTTCGTTAACCTCATTGGCCAGTTGATTGGGATGGTGCTCCTCGCGCCGATCGTTTTGAAGGTTGCCGGCCCAGAGCCGATCTACGCGGTAACGGCCATCCTCTACTTGCTTTCCGCCTACTTCGTCCTTTCGATCTCGAACCTGACCGGTCGAAAGATGGAGCGGCTCGAGATCCAAGCGGAGCGGAGGCTGCCCCAGCTCGTCGAGGAACTCTCTGCGGGCTGGAGGATGCTGCGCTCCGACGCCATAGCCTTCCAGGCAATGGTCGAGTACACGCTGCTGGGCACCGGTACGGCTATCCTCGTCGTCCTGGCTCCTGACTACACGGAAGAAGTGGTGAAGACGTCGGCGGAAAACCTGGTCTTCATCTTCTCACCGGCCGCGGCTGGACTTTTCCTCGGCCTCTGGCTGGCGCCGGTCCTCGGGCGCGCATTCAGCAACGCTACGGCCGCAAGCATAGGATTTGCCATCTTCGTTGCAGCAATCGCCGGTTTTGCTCTCAGCGGCGTCCTCGGCACGGCGGTCAAAGAGAACGGGTTTGTGCCGATCGAAGAGATCGCTGATTTCTTCAACATCGGTATCACAGTGGCGGTGACAATGGTTCTCGCGATTCCAGCCGGCGTGGGCGCGGGTATTGTTGGCATCTCGGCAAAGGCTGCCCTCCTTGAACGGGCGCCTGCTGAATTCAGGGGGCGCGTGTTCGCTACCGGGAGTTGGGCCTCGGGCGTGCTCTCGATCGCCCCTGTCTTCGCCGCCGGCCTCATAGCCGAAGCCGTTGACGTGCGCATAGCGATCTTTCTGCTGGCCGTGGCGATGGCGGGCATTACGCTGTTTGCCCGCTTCGGGTTGAAACCAGAACCCGAGACAGCGCTAGCCACGGGCGGGTGAAGGCCCGGCGCCTCGCTACCCAGGCTAAGCCCCCAAAGCGCCCACCACAGCTAGACGACGATCACGCCGGCCACGATCAGGATGATGATGATGAGCAAGACGACGACGATTACCTGGGTATTCACTCCCGGCACCCTCCCGTTGGGACTCTTGGTCCCCTTTGTCTCGATGATATGCCCCGTCCCGTTGGCTCCGTTAGCGCGGTCTATTCATTGCTCACGGCGGGCTTGCCGATCCGAGTCTGGCGGCAGATTTGATAATTGCGTTATCAGACCATTTGACAACGCAGGATGAAATAGTTAACATAAAG
>DASTBR010000145.1:0-4880 GCA_035711945.1 Dehalococcoidia bacterium | reverse complement strand
CTCGAGGTTGGCTCGGAAGGTCTGGCTCATGGCTGTGGCGCCTTCAGGCAATCGAAGACCAGGAAGTAAGGAAGGCGGAAGCAGTCTTCGAGCGCGGGGATGCGCTCAACCTGGTCGGGCCTCGGCCGAGGCTCGTGAATTCGCTTGATGATGAACCCGGCATCGTCGAGCAGCTGGCTCCACTCGCCAAAGGTCCGCTTCCATTGCGGGGACCGCCAGCCGTATTTCAAGCGCGCCATGTTCCAGTCGACCATCCAGGGTCCGGTTTCGAAATAGCGATCGATTCTGAGAGCCACTTTGTTGCCGTCTTCATCGCGTTCCCAGCCACGCACGGGCGGGTCGGTCAAGGGGTGCGGCACAGAGAAGACCAGACGGCCGCCGCGCTTCGTCACGCTGTGTGCACCATGCAGCGCTTTCGGCGCTTCCGCCATGTCGTTGATGGACATGCATCCGGTGACGATGTCGAAGGATTCGCCGGGGAAGTGGCTGCCGATGTCGGCGGCGTCCAGCAAGTGGTACTCGATGCCAAGCTGAGTCTCCTCTTCGTGGCGGCGAGCGTTGGCAAGCTGGTTCTCGCTCAGCTCAACACCGACGACGCGCGCGCCGGCGTGGGCGAGCTGGCGACTGAACCAGCCCTGTCCGCAGCCAAGATCGAGGATGCCCAGGCCAGCGACATCTCCACAGGCGTCGAGCAGAGCCGGGCCGTGGACTTCGATGCGGTAGTAGTCCTTTCCCGATTCGACGAAGTCGTCCCAGGCCTCGGCGGCAATGTCCCAAGCTTCACTTGGATTCATGGCGGATGTCTATGCTACACTCCCGACAGCTTCGAGAAAGGAGGCGCACCGCATGAGTGAACTTGCTACCGTCCCGACCTGCGTGCGCCGCCACGCCTCTTAACCAGCCCTAGATAGCCAGCAACAGTTTCAGGCCACGGCGCATAGCCCGTGGCTTCTTTTTATCCGAGACCACGGGTGCCCCGTGGTCTTTTTCTATGCCAGAAAGGAGGCGCCTGATGAGTGAACGTTTCGTACGGCCACAACCAGCACAACAGAACGCAACGACTCAAGGAGATTTCCTAATTTGTTTCAGCAAGCCACCCTTACATCCTCCCTCCATGCCTTTTACAAAGAGGAGCTGATCACCGATGTAGTACGGCAGGTCAAGAGCGGCAAGGAGGCCAGTGTCTACTGCTGCCTTGCCGATACGACCCATCCCATGCTGACGCCTGAGACGAGGCTCCTCGCAGCCAAGGTCTACCGGCCAGCCGAGCAGGCCGGTTGGGGAAAAGATGCCCTGCGCTCCGGGCGCCAGCAGGGCCGCTTCCGCAACGACGCGGTCTACCGTGCGGGCCAGGGCTTTCTCAAGCGGCGCGACCGCGTCGCTTTCGAGAAAAAGAGCCGGCACGGTCGCGAGATTCAGTTCAGCTCGTGGCTCTACCGCGAGTGGGAAAGCCTCGAGATCCTTCACCAGTCCGGGGCGGACGTACCACGCCCAATCTGGAACAGCGAGAACGCGATCCTCATGGAGTACGTCGGCGACGAAGAGGACGCCGCGCCGGCGCTGGCCCACGTCGATCTCGAGCCGGATGAGGCCGAAGCCATCTGCCGGCGGGTCCTGAAGAACGTTGAGCTATTCCTGGGCTGCGACCGCGTACACGCCGACCTCTCGGCGTTCAACATCCTCTACTGGAACAACGAGCCGAAGATCATCGACCTGCCGCAGGCCGTAGATGCCGACCAGAACCCGAACGCCAGGATGCTCCTCGAGCGTGACCTGACCAACGTCGCCAGGTACTTCAGCCGCTACGGGATCGCGCTGGATGCGGAGCGAATGGCGTCAGACCTGTGGTCGCGCTACCGCCGCGGCTGGTTGTGATCCCTTACCACTCCCAGGTTTCGTCGCGGCGACGGCGCTGGGGTGCGCGGAAGGCGTCTTTGAGGGCCTCTTTGAGAGCACCCTCGTTAGGCTCGGTTTCCGTGCCGTTCACCGTGAGGGCGAAGCCCTCTCCCGAAGGCAGGGCCTCCACGCGGACGTAGCTGTCTGACCAGATCTCAGCGCGGTCCATCCAACTGAGCTCGGCGAAGGGGAAGACTTCGTCGAGGCCCGATGAATAGTCCTTTTCGAGGATGACGTGGCCGCGTCCCTTGAGGAGCCGCTCGTTCATATCGTTGAGAAGGCGCTCGGTGCCGAAGGACTCGACGACGGCCCACATGATGTGGGATCGCTCGTGCGGATCTTCGGGCACGCCGAGGTGGATGACGTTGCCCTCGACGTGCGCGCGAAAGACCCGTTGCTGGGCGTTGCGCAGGGACTCTTCGTGTGGGTCCGCCATCTCGTGGCGGAGGTCTTCAAGCCAGTTGGTCATCGATCGTGCTTCCGCGCCCAGCCTAGATGTGAAGGAGTCTGGCTGCTAACAATCGCTCGTCCAAACAGTACTGCTATATTCCGGACACCTTGATAACGCGCGATCGAAACGTCAGCGAAGACGACGGAACGATAACCGGTCCAAACGTCGTGAAGGCCGGTTCGATCGCCAGCGACGTCTACCTCGAGTTCGACTCCTGCAGAGCAACGAAGATCTACCGGCCGACGTGGTACGTCAAAGCGTTGTATTGGCTCGCCTTCCAGGCGCCGTTTCCCTACAAAGCCAACGAACACGCGCTGGAAGCAGCACGACAGCGTCGCATCCTGGCGGGCCTATTGACCCGAGCGAAGTTCGGACGAGAGGTCGTCGCGCAGGTCATCGAGATCTATTGCACTGAAACTCGCTGCGAGTTCGTGACGGAGCTGGTTGCTGGCAGCTATCCGATGAAACGGCAGGAGGGCCGTAGATTCCTCGGCGAGGTTTCTGACCTCTTTGGGAGAGCCGGCCTCGACACCTGGCAGGTCTGGCGCTGGAATCCCAAGTCCCTGGGCAATGTCATTGAGACTCCGGGCGGCGAGTTCATGATCATCGACCTGGAGTCCAGCCTGGTGACGCCGCCGCTGCCACTGAGTCACATCTGGAACAGCATCAAGACGGCGCAGGTGCCGTCGTTCGACGACGTCAACTTTCCCGCTCTGCGGGCCTATGTCGAGGAAAACGCCGGGACATTGCAGGAGGCGCTCGGTGACGAGGACTACGCGTTTCTTCTTGAAGCGATCGAGCGCTGCCACGAGCATATGCACGCCTGGAAAGATTCGGAGCCGCGCATTTGGGGACGTTCGTTGCGCTTTGTCTACCGCCTCCTGAGCCGCCAGACACCGCCCCACATGTAGGGTCCGGCTTCCCATGACCGATTGGGGCGGGCAAGGCTGCCGGCGCCAACTTCGCCGCTACTCTTGAGAGAACTCTCAGGAATCATCGGCGCCTCGACAGCCGCGCCGTTTGAGCCGGCGGCTGACACCGACTCGAGGAACGGAATCACGACCGTCGTCACTTCGTCACCTGTCGAAGGGTTGTCCAGGCCGCGTGGGTACTGCTCCACGTGGGCGCTGCGGCTGTTCGGGAAGATGCGTTGGAATACGTGCTCGGTCTCTCCCTCGGCCAGGAGCGGAAACATCGAGCTGGTGAAGACAAGCCCGATCACATCTTCGAAAGGGCCGAGCGTCAGCTGGTCGACCTCTTCGATCCAGTCCTCGAAGGCGAAGACGGCCTCCCACGGCACCTCTCGGTCTAGTTCGCTCAGGAGGGCCAGGTCGCCGACTACATCGCTCAGGAAGCTTTTGACCTGGCGAAGCCGGCCCTCGTGGTCGGTGATGCGCTTCGCCGCCTCGACGACCTCGCCCAAGCCCAGCGAGCGCATCGTGGCATTGGTCGGATCGAGGCCCACGGCGACGAAGGCGTCCGGGCGACGTGCTCCGTTATCCAGCGCCACCAGCAGAGCCGTGACGGCCGGCGCTTCGGCAACGACGAACCCGCCTGGAGAAAGCGCGTCGCCGAGGGTGGAAACCACGTCATCGGGGCTCCTTGCTCCGGCGTTGTCGAAGAATGGCCAACCGAAGACAGTCACCTCGAAGCGCTTCTGGTAGGCCTCGCGGATCCGCTTGATAGCGGGCACCTGCTGGTAGAGGTGCGGTGGCGCCTGGGGCGGCGGGAACACGGTGAGCCGTCTGGTCACGTCGAGCCAATTCTATCGGCAGCCCCATTCGCTTAAGCCGGCGACGCTTTGGCCCTTTTCTGGCCCTCGCACCATAATCGGCGGACGGAGGACGGCTTGGACTACAAGGAACTCCTTTTCGAGGTCGACGAGGGCGTGGCGACGATCACGCTCAACCGGCCCGAGCGGATGAACGCGTTCAGCAACACGATGCTGCGCGAATGGGCGGACGCGATACGGCGCTGCCAGGCCGAGGACGAGGTCAAGGCTGTCGTCGTCACGGGAGCGGGACGAGGATTCTGCGCCGGCGGGGATATGAAGGACGCCTCCGAGGGCCGCGGTATCGTGGGCTCGGAGGGGGCGATCGCCGATCGCCGTCACTCGCTGCGAAACAGCGTGCACCATGTGCCGCGGGCCCTTCTGCAGCTCGACAAGCCCTACATCGGGGCGATCAATGGGGCGGCGGTGGGCGCGGGCATGGACATGGCCTCGATGTGCGACATCCGCTTCGCGGCTGAGAGCGCGAAGTTCGGCATGTCGTATGTGAAAGTCGGGCTGATCCCCGGGGACGCGGGCTGCTACTTTCTGCCGCGGATCGTCGGCCTGGCCAAAGCGCTGGAGCTGATCTGGACCGGCGAGATCTTCGATGCCCAGAGGGCGCTGGAGTTGGGCTACGTGTCGCGGGTGTATCCGGCTGACAGCGTCCTGGCAGAGACGCAGGCGTTCGCGCGCCAGCTGGCCGAAGGGCCGGCAGTGGCGATCCAGCTGGCGAAGCGGTTGGTCTACCGGTCGGCAGAAGTC
>DASTBR010000144.1:0-6997 GCA_035711945.1 Dehalococcoidia bacterium | reverse complement strand
TTCCTGATCGGACAGCCGCAAGCGACGCGTCTGTACTTCGTGCGCCATGGCCAGGCGGGGAATAACGTCGTCGGGCTGACGCTGGAGCCGGGTGCCGACCCGCCGCTGACGGAGCTTGGAGTGGAGCAGGCGCGGCGGGTGAGCGAGCGGCTTGTGAAGCAGGGCGTCGACAGGATCTACAGCAGCACGCTGCTGCGGGCGCGGCAGACGGCACAGCCACTGGCGGATGCGCTGGGAGTGGAGTTCGAGCAACTGCACGACCTGCGTGAGGTGGAGCTGCACAACGTGCAGCGGGATGACGACAGCGAGGAGTACCGGGAGCGGGTTAGGGCGGCGCTGGAGGAAAGGGCGTCGTGGGACGCCTTTCCGGGAGCGGAGCGAAGCGTTGAGGTCCGCAGGCGCGTGGGCGCCTCGGTGGACCGGATCGTGCAGGAGAACCCGGGCCAGCGCGTCGCGATCTTCTGTCATGGTGGAGTGATTCAAATCTTCGTTTCGATGGTGCTCGGGCTACGCGACGACATCGTCTTCTACGCCTTCAACGCCGGGATCACGTCGATCCGGGCGATGGGCGAACGACGAACACTGTGGCGACTCAACGACATCAGCCACCTGGAAGAGGTGGCCAACATCTCCTAAGTCAGTCGCTTCACCGTCCTGAGGACGCGGAAGCGAGAGTCGCCGGCGAGCTCGGCTGTCGGCCCGTGGCCCTCCATCTTGCGGTGGTAGGGCATAAAGCGGTTGGCGACGACGTAGACGGCGCCACCCGGGCGGCAGGCAGTGAATGCTGCTTCGACCAGGTCTTCTCCCAGTTCACGGTCGTCGCGGCGGCCGCTGTGCATCGGCGGGTTGAGGGCGACGACGTGGAAAACCGATTCGCGCAACCCATGGATGCCATTGGCCAGCGCGACCGCGCTATTCAAGGAGGCATTGCGCAGGCGATTGCGCTGGCAGACCGCGACCGAGCTGCGGTTGGCGTCGGTCATGACAACGAGGCCATCGGGCAGGCGGCGCGAAAACGCGAGACCGACGATTCCGCCACCGCAGCCGAGATCAAGAACTAGCTCATCGCCTTTGAGCTCGACGGCGTCGATGAGAAGCGCCGAGGCTGCATCGACGTCGCCACCGGCGAAGGTGAACCAGTCGTTTTCGAGAATCAGCTCCTGGCCGCCAACCTTGCGGCGCCCGAGGACGGCGCGGCGGCCCGGTGTGAGATTGGCGTGAAGCGCGGCGATGGTGGCGAGGCCGACGCCCTTGCGCCACTTGACGTTGCGCACGGCGAGACCACCGGCAAGGTCCGCCTCGCGCAGGACGCTCTCCATCCCTGCCGAGCGTGAACCGCGGACATAGGCGTGGCCGGCGGACCAGCTCGCGGCCGCTCTGACCAGGAAGACGCCGGCCTGCTTGCTGGGTGCGGCGTCGACGTCGACGAAGATAGCCTGGGGCTGGCTGCCGCGCGGCGGTGGTTTGACGGCGTTGAGATTCCAGGTCGTGTAAAGGACGTTGGGAAGCACGCTGTTGTCAGCGCGGATGGTCGCGAGTCGCGAGGCATCGAAGTCGACGACGAGAATTGGCCCGCTGTGATCCTCTTCTTCAAGAAATTCGAGGAAGAAGCGGTCGGTTGGGCAGAGGACCAGGATGCGCTCGTCGCCTTCCAGATTGACGTCCCTGAGGAGCCGGTCGGCCATACCGAGGAGGATGGATCAGGCGACGAGGAGAGGCGAGAGCGGCTGGGGACGAAGTCCTTCAGGCTCCACGGGGTCAAGCACCGGGCCTTCCTGACCGCGTACGGGATCTTGCTCCGGCACTGGAGCGTTGCGGAGGACATCGACGCGGAGTGCGCGGGGGGCGCCGTTTTCGTCGAGGACCGCGAGCACCGAGACGCGGGCGCCGAGAGCGACGGTGCCGGTGACAAGAGTTTCAGAAGTCAGGCTGAATCCGAAACTGCCGATACGGTAGGTTGCGGGGTTGACTCCGTCGTTCTCGATGGCCGTAAGAATGCCTTCGACCGTGAAGCGACCCGTCACTGATTCGTCGAGGAAGCGTGTCTTGTCCGGGAAGGCGTTGAGGTACTCACCATCCCAGGTACCTTCGAGCTCGGCCAGCACGCCCTGGACGAGGGCGAGGCGCAGGAGGGGATCGATACGGACAGGTATGCCGTTGATCAGGGCGACGTTGCCCTCACCGACTTCCTCGACGCGACCGCGAAGGCGCACGTAGCCCTCGGCACCTTCCGCACTCGGTGAGGAGATGACGTGCAGGCGGCGGGCCGTGAGCTGACCCTGCAGGTTGGCGGCCTCGACCCGGGCGTAGGCACCGATGGCGAGAGGAGTGAGGCTACTGTCAATGAGGGTGAGGCTGGATGTCTTGAAGTACTGGCCACCTACTTGCCAGACGCCACTTTCAGCAGGGTCGCCGACGGCCTGGAGGTAGCCTTCGTAGACGAAAGACTGCGCCTGAAGGTCAGGATCGCGGACGATGGCCACTTCGGCCTCGAGGATGCCCTCGTCATTGCGATTGGCGGTCACTTCGATGACCGAGCCGAGGCGGATGGGGCCGATAACAACGCTGTCGGGCTGCACGACAACTCGTTGTCCAGTAACGGTGAGGACGCCCTGGAGGAAGCTTTCGACCTGCCCCTCGAGGAATACCTCCTGAGCGCGATCGCTGGAGTTTCCGCTTACGGTCAGGGCGTGGAGTGTGCCGTCTTCGTCCCAACCAGCCGTTGCGACGGCAGCACTGCCATCGAACTCAGCCTGGAGCAGAGTGGAGGAATCAACCCTCATGGGCACGCCACCGACGGCGATGAGGTTGCCCGGGAGATCGGACACACTGCCCAGGATCCTTGTTATGCCTTCGTAACCGGGCGATGAGGCGAGGTAGGCCCTCGCCGCCTGAGGATCACTTTCGTAGAGACGGGCGGCGTGGATTGCGGTGAGCGCGGCGAGGTATTCGCTGCGGTCGGTCGTGGCGATCGAGCTTGTCGAATGAACCAGCAGGGTTTCGCCGCGACCGGCCACTCGGGCGACCTCGGCGGACCGTGAGCTGCCGCCATCCTCGGGCAGCGTCTGGAGCAGGTCCTTCATGTTGCCGCGGAGCGCAGTCAGCACAGCAGGATGAACGGGGCCCTCTTCACTGAGCATCTCGCGGATCTCGGAGTAGCGCTGGTTGACGTAGCCGAGAAGGATGTCAGAGCGGGCGTCCTCGCTGTAGAAGGGAAGTTTGAGGCGCGCGTCTTCGGCGAAGAGGCGAACGGAGTAGAGGTTGTCGCCGGGCTCGGCCTGGAAGGCCTGGTAAACGAGTGCGCTCATGCCAATCGTGACCGTGACGGCGGCGCCGGTCATGGCGGCGGCGACGTGCTTCGTATAGCGAAGGGGAAAGCCGAGGAACGTGCGGGCGGCGTGCGCCTTCTTCTGGGCGGCCGCCTGGAAGAAGCGCCGCCTGCCGCGGGCCATAGCCTGGTAGTCGGGCTGCGATTCGAGCTGGCCTATCTCGATCGATGATGAGATAAGCGAGCGAATCTCGTCGGCGTGCTGCGGATTGCGACGCAGATACTCTTCGAGTGGTTCTCCGGCGCGGAGCTGCGCGATGCAGTCTTCGAGCGCGGAAGCTATGTCCCGCTTCATTTTCCCCTAGGCGTGGTCGCTGAGGTTCTTGCGCAGGGCGACGAGGGCGCGGTGTTGCAATGACTTGACAGCACCTTCGCTGCGGCCGATGACGGCGGCGATTGCCTGGTTGTCCAGCCCTTCGGCGAACTTGAGGAGGACAACCTGGCGTTGGTCATCGGTGAGGTAGTCGAGAGCTCCTCGGACCCGCTCATGCTCCAGAACCCGCTCCGTTTCTTGATGGGGGGCGCCGTAGTCAGTCGGGATGCCCTCGTGGAGCTCGACGTGCTGGCGGCGCTTCTTGCGCCGGTGCAGGTCGATGATCCGGTTACGGGCGATCCGAAAGACCCAGGCCCCGAAGGGAGTTCCCCGGTAGTGGAATCTCTCGATTGACTCCACGACCTGGAGGAGCACCCCGGACGCTATGTCTTCGGCCAGCTGAGCATCGCTCAGCTGCAGGTAGGCATACTGGTAAATCTTGGGGAAGTAGATTTCGTAGATTCGGCCGAGGGCGTCAGCTTCATAACGCTGAGCGCGCCGGACGAGTTCCAGCTCCTCTTCCCGCTCCGATTGCCGCTTCGCAAGGCGGGCTGCCTCCGCCGCTATCGCCTTGCTCAGACTGGCTGCTCGGTTCATTACCAGCTCCCCACCAGTCACAGCCACGTTCTTCCAACGCCGCTAAGCGCTGTCAGATACGTTGCTGTGTAACCGGTTGTGCCACTAGAAGTTCAGCCCTTCGTCGCCGGCAACCTGGTCCTCGTCGGGGATGCCAAGAAGCCTGCGACGAGCGTCCGAGTAACGTTGGAAAGCCCTTACCTCTCGATTGAGAAGTCCCTTCATGCGGTCGGGCGACTCCGGTCTGCGGCCTTCGAGAAAGACTTCGTGCAACTTCGTGAGTTGCGCCTGCCAGTCCTCGTAAGCCGTCTGATAGTCGGTTTTGACGTCATCCATGAAGGGAGGGCACGCCAGCGCCTCGTTAGTACAAAGGCTACCATGCGTGTCAAAGCGAGCCTCGGCGACGTGTAAACCGATAGAAAACAGGGCGTAACGAGCGATCAAGGCATGGCCGAGAAGGACTACAGCCATAGACGTGTCGTGGACAAGCTTGGTGTTAAGCCCGGCCACCTGCTGGCCTTTGACGAAGCGGCGTTTCCGCTGGAGCCGCTGCTGAGATACGAAGCCGAGGAGCAAGCAGGCGGCGTGAAAGCTGGCAGCAAGGCGACGGACGTAGTGCTGGCGACGGTCGATGCCGAGACTGACGCGGTTGGGTTACTGCTGAGCTGGAAGGAGCGAATACAGCCGGCCGGCGGCATCTGGCTGCTATCGCCCAAGCGGAGTCAGCCGGGATATGTCGATCAGAACGAGCTGATCGAGGCGGGGAAGGCGGCCGGGCTGGTCGACAACAAGGTCTGCAGCGTCTCGGACACAGTCAGCGCGATGCGCTTCGTTATCCGGAGGTCTGACCGCCCTGGCTGAGGGCGAGGCGCTTCTTCTCGCTGGCGCGCTCGGATGCCAGGCGCTCCAGCTCAACCTCTGAGTAGTCGACAAACTGCATGGCGCCGGCGATGGCGGCGTGACCGGCTTCATCGCGGATCAGGCGGTGCATCTCCTGGCAGATCCGGCGGTAGGCCGGATGGCCCTGGGGCGACGTGCGCAGCTCGATGACGTGCATTGCTTCGCGGGCGTTCATTTCCATGTAGAAGCGGATGCGATAGGCCATGCAGACGGCGTAAGGGGCGACCTGAGGCGCCGCCGACGCTGAAATGCTCTGGAAGAGCCCGGCTGAGCGCTCCATCACGCGGCGGAAGTCGTCCGAGGCGCCAACCTCGTCGATCACCGACGGCATCTCGTATCCGTGGTCGGGCGTAAGCGCCTGGGCCTCGGTGGTGAGCAGGCGATGGCGCTGCAGATCCCTGTAGGCGCCGTAATCGGCGAGGATGTCGAAGCGGTAGGAGGTGCGCTCGAATGCACGGCCGGGCTTATGGCGGCGGTTGTGACGTCGGCCGATGTAGGCGCGAAGAATAGCGCCGCGTTCTTCCGCCGTCATGCGACGAACTGCTCGAAGCAAATCGGTATCGGGAAGGCTGGAGACGGCGTAGAGAGCCGCGGCAACAACCTTCTCCTCACCCTCCGGGTCGAAGTCGGTGAGATGCACTTCCGCTTCGGCAGACTCGGACCGTTCCGCGAGGATCTCGCCAGCGAGGTGTGCAGTTTCGTCTCTCGTTTCACGGAGGAATTGGCTCCAGCGCTGGCCGCGTTCCTCCTGGTCGACGCGTGTCAGGAAGGCGGGGATGACCTTGCGGAGCTCCTCGAGCATGAGGTCGGCGCACTCGCGAACCTCGGCCAAGGGTTCGGCGCGCATGCGGATGAGCAGCGCCTCGTAGGCCTGTCCTGTGCCGTAGAGGCCGACGTTGGACCGGGCGGCTGCCGGAAGCATGCCGCGCAATGTGTCGAGAGCCTTGGCGCGGATCGACTGGCGGTAGACGAAGTTGGAATCGCCGGGAGTCTTGGGAACGATCGATCGAAAGTGCTCCTCGAGGATGGGAATCCAGCGGGCGTAGGTATCGAAGGCTTCATCCATGACCTCGCGAAACCGTTGCGCAAGCTCGGAGCCCTCAAGCTCCGCTGGGACGGCGTACTTCCAGGCGCCGTCGACGCGATCTGTGTAGGGAACGTAGCGGGTCGACTGCTCGAGGTAGGCCATAAGACGGCCACGCTCGAGGATCTTGGTGAGGACGTTGGAGACGCCTTCGCAGGCGAGATGAACGCCGCCGAGCTGGGCGACCGAGTCGTCGCCATAGTCGCTGAGGACCCGCGCATAGAGCTGCTCGGCGCGCTCGCTGCCAGTCTGAGTTGTCTGCCGGGCCGCAACATCTGCGGACTCGAGATCACCGAGGAACTCGTCGAGGAAGAGGCGACGTACCGACTTTGGCGAGCGGGAATATCGGGCAAAGAGAGCCCCTTTGACTACTTCAGGCAGGTTGACGATGGCGAAGACGGGCTTGTCGAGGTTTGTGAAGTAAGGGGCGAGCGCCTTCTGTTCTTCAGGGGTGAAGGTTTCGACGGGGGTCATCATCGCATCATGGTTGTACGACTCGGCGACAGATCCTGTCGTCTAGATCTTGAGGGCGACGACTTCGCGACGCGGGCCGTCGGACTCGAGCGTTACCTGCACCCAGGTAACCCTGACCTTCATTTTCTGCGGTCCGGTGTTGACGACGATCTCATCGCCCTTCTCCCAGCGGTAGTCGCTGTCGAGCGAGGCGAGGAGCGCCTCCTTGCGACCGGTGAATGCATCAGCCTCGAAAATCTCGGTCTTCATCAGATCCTGTCCCAATCCTCGAAATAGCCCGGTTGGGCCTGCGGCGTTGGCACTATTTCACCACACATGCAGG
>DASTBR010000143.1:0-10006 GCA_035711945.1 Dehalococcoidia bacterium | reverse complement strand
AAGGCAGGAACGGACGGCGGCAGCTTGCCCTTCTTGAGATCGGCGATGCTCAGGCCAGATTGCACCGACCTGTCTTCGGCTGTCACATCGCGACCCGGGTCCGCGTACTCGTCGCGATGCTTGATCATCAGCCAGTCTTTGTTCTTCTCCTTACCGCCAAGGCGTCCCGTCCGCACCAGTGTCCATGACCCCTTGAGCTTCTCGCCGCGAAAAAACACCGAGATCTTCCCCGCACGGTATGCCTCCTCCATGCGCCGGTCGGCCTCTTTGCGATCGCCCCACGAGGTCTCATCGTCCTCATCCGGCGTGTAGGTGCCGCGGTCCCAAACGATGACCTCGCCGGCGCCGTAGTTGCCCTTCGGTATCACGCCCTCGAACGTGTTGTAGCTGATCGGGTGGTCTTCGACGTGCGCGGCCATCCTCTTGTCGGCCGGGTTGTAGCTTGGCCCCCGCGGCACAGCCCATGAGACCATCGCCCCGTGAAACTCCAGCCGCACGTCGTAGTGCAGCCGTGTGGCGTCGTGCTTCTGGATCACGAAAACCAGGTCATTGTCGCGGGCGCGCGCCGGCCCCTTAGCGGGCTCCGGCGTCTGCTCGAAGTCCCGCTTGCGCTGATACTCCTGAAGCGGATCTGTCCTGCGCCTGGGCACGAACCGATCCTACGGGCGATAAGCGAACGTGTTCTCGCCCTGCACTGGCCCGAAACAGATCACGGCGTACATCCTGTGCTAGAGCAACACGATGACCGAGAAGGCACCGCCAGACGCCGACGTAAGCCAGTTTGTCGATGTTCCGGCACTCGAACGGTTCGTCAATGAGCACGTTCCCGGCCAACCGGGCCCCCTGGTCGTCCAGAGGCACACGGCCGGCTACTCCAACGTCACCCTGTACGTGACCCGCGGCGACGAAAAGTGGGTGCTTCGGAGGCCGCCAACCGGCAACCTGCTTCCTACAGCTCACGACGTCCTGCGCGAGCACCGCTTCATCTCGGCCCTCTACGGCAAAGCGCGGGTCCCCCGGCCAGTCATAGGCTGCGACGACACAAGCGTGATCGGTGCCCCTTTCTACCTGATGGAGCGTGTCCTGGGCACGGAGATCCGCGACACGATCCCGCCCGCTTACGACAACCCGGCCGGCCGGCGTCGCATGGCCGAGGAGATGATCGACACCCTCGTTGAGCTCCACGCTGTCGACTGGCGCGAAACTGGCCTCAAGGCGCCGTCGACGCCCTACCTTCAGCGCACCGTCGAGCGCTGGCGCACGCAATGGGAGATGACCCGCCCGCGCACGCGCCCGCTCCCCGGATTGGACCTCGTGGCAGACTGGCTGCGCCAGCACATGCCGGAGGAGCAGCCGCCGACCGTTGTCCACGGCGACTTTAAGCTGGACAACGTCCTCTTCGCCCTCGACGAACCCAGGCTCCTGGCCATGCTCGACTGGGAGCTGGCTACCATCGGCGATCCGCTGGCCGACCTCGGGTGGCTCCTCTCGACGTGGAGCGGCGGCGGTGCGGAGCCAGTGGGATTGCGCGATCCTGACGGGAACGTGCTGCCGGCGCCGGTCAGCACGCGGGAAGGCTTCCCTTCGACGACCGAAATGGCCGAGCTCTACGCCGATCGCAGCGGTCGCCCCTTGCGGGACTACCGCTACCACCTGGCGCTGGCGTCCTTCAAGGGCGCAGTGATCGGTGAGGGCATCTACATGCGCTACCTGGAGGGCAACGTCACCAATCCCCTGGGCGCACGCATGGAGTGGCAGGTCCCCCAGCGCGTCGACCGCATTGTCCAGATGATCAATTCGGACTAGAAAGCCCAAGCTCTCTCATTTACCCGGCGATAGCCGGCACAGATGGAGTGGACGGCTTAAGGCTGCCCCTTAGGATCGATCTACCTCCCAAGATCCGCGTACCGAGGCCCGCCGCTTGTCGATCTTCGCCCGAGCGATCCGCACCTGGGAGTCCAGACCGCTTCCTCCTCTCGCCCTGCCCGAGATCAGTTGGGCTCGCGCGCTCGGCCTGGTCGCCGCCGCAGCGATGGCCGGGCTCTTTGTTGCAGCCGCGATTGTCCTTTGGACCGACGTCCTGAAGACCTACGAGGACCGCAGCTCTTTCCAGCCGCGCGAGGGACGCGGCGACTTCATCGCCTTCTACGTAGCGGGCGAGTTCGCGGCGGAGGGCCGCGGCGATGAGATCTACGACCTCCGCACACTGGCGGCGCGTGAGAACGAGCTGATGCCGCCGACCGATGCCGAGTCGCGCGAGCTGCCGTTCTACAACCCTCCCTTCGTAGCCGCGGTCTTCGCTCTAATCTCGCTGCTCGCATACGAGCAGGCACTCTGGCTCTGGCTGATCATCAACGTCACAGCACTCGCGGCCTGCCTGGCGTTGTTCGACCGCATCTTGGGTCGTGAGCAACCGGTTCTCCGGGTGCTCTTCGCACTCGCTGCAATCTCGTCGATTCCGGTCTATCGAGCGGTCGGGCTCGGTCAAGCGTCTTTGCTCGTCCTGCTGCTGACCACGCTGACCTACGTCTGGCTGGCCGGCGGGCACGAGCGGCGCAGCGGCGCCATGGCCGGGCTGCTGCTGGTCAAGCCGCAATACGCCATTCTGCCGGCGCTGCATCTTGCCCTGGCCAGGCGCCGGGAAGCCAGTGCTGCCTTGGCGCTGGTCGCGGCGACCGCAGCCGTGGTTTCGCTCGCGATCGCCGGCCCCGAAGTGGTCGTCGAGTACCCGCGGCTGATCCTCGATTCCGCCGCCTGGCGCGAGGAAAAGGGCATTTACCCGGCGAACTGGTTCAGCTGGACGGGGTTCCTCCACGGGCTGTCGGTCTCGTCGTCGCTCGCGTCCTGGTTGGGGATCGCCCTGGGAGCTGTTGGCGCGCTGGCGGCTCTGGTAGTGGCTGCCCGCAGCACCCATAGCCCGGCGAGCATCCTGGCCAGCGGAGCCGCGCTTACAGTCGCCATGGTTCTGCTCAGCCCGCATGTCTATCGCCAGGACCTTGTCCTCCTGCTGCTGCCGGCCGCCGTCCTCCTCGCCCTGACCAAAGGCGTCGAGCGCGCCGTGGCCGCGGGCTTTCTGTTCGCGCTCTGGCTGGCAGCGTGGCCTCCGCTGACCGTGCCGGCTGTTCCGGAGCCAGCGTGGTCGGAGCTGAGCATCGAAGAGCTCGGCTTCAACCTCTTCGTGCCGCTGATCGCCGCGCTCCTGGCGTGGCTTCTTTGGCTGGCTCATCGCGAGGGCACCAGATCTGAAGACGGTGACCAAGCCGTGGACGCAGCCCTTCTAAGTCCCCGCGCAGCGGCCTATGATGGTCGGGATGCGACCAAATGTTCAGACAGGTGATCGGTAGTGGTCAGCGAACGGCTGGTCGCCGGCGACCTACTCGAAGAGGACACCGGTCTAGATAACTCCCTCCGTCCGCGCTCCCTCGATGACTTTCCCGGCCAAGACAAGGTCAAGGACAACCTGCGGATCGGCATCCAGGCCGCGCAGAAGCGCGGCGAGCCACTCGACCACATCCTCCTCTATGGTCCGCCCGGCCTCGGCAAGACCACGCTGGCCAACATCGTCGCCAGCGAGATGCGTGTCTCGATCAGGACAACCTCAGGCCCAGCGATCGAGCGGGCAGGCGACCTGGCCGCAATTCTGACCAACCTGCAGCCCGACGACGTGCTCTTCATCGACGAGCTGCACCGTCTGCCTCGCATCGTCGAAGAGGTCCTCTACCCAGCGATGGAGGACTTCGCTATCGACATCGTCATCGGCCGCGGTCCCGGAGCACGAAGTGTGCGGCTCAACCTTCCCCGCTTCACGCTCGTCGGCGCGACTACGCGCTACGCCCTGCTCAGCCCGCCGCTGCGCGACCGCTTTGGTTCGGTCTACCGCCTCGACTTCTATGACGCGCCCACGATGCAGGTCATCGTCGAGCGCAACGCGCGCATCCTCGACTGTCCTATCGAGCAAGCAGCAGTGGCTGAAATCGCCCGGCGCTCACGGGGCACACCACGTGTCGCTAACCGCCTGTTAAAACGTGTGCGCGACTACGCCCAGGTCAAGGGCACCGGCGCCATCACTGGCGAGCTGGCGTTGCAGGCTCTAGAAAGCCTCGAGGTCGATGAGTTGGGCCTTGACGACGTCGACCACAAGGTCCTGCGCTCGATCGTTGAGAAGTTCGACGGGGGACCGGTCGGGCTGGAGACGCTGGCCGCATCCATTTCCGAGGACTCCGACACGATCATGGATGTCTACGAGCCCTTCCTGTTGCAGCTTGGCTTCATCCAGCGCACGCCCCGCGGCAGAGTTGCCACGCGCCACGCCTATGAGCACCTCAAGGTGGAGCCGCCTGCCGGACGCACACCGGTCCCGCAGGGATCGCTCTTCGAGTGACCCTATCCGCAGCGCCCGCCCGCCAATAGAATCGCGCAAACGGACGCGTGAGTACGTACTTCGAGGTGGATTGAATGGCTCAGAGAAACCCGCCGCGCCGGCGTGAGGATACCGGCGGCCAGGGCGGCGGGGTCGCCCCCGCATGGATTGGCATCGAGTGGGTACTCGCGCTCGTGCTGGGCATGACAGTGATCATCGTCGGCCTGATCATCGCCGACATCGCCAGCGCCTAGCCTCGGAGGACAAGCCCATCGACCGCGGACCGCTGCCCGACGGCACTCCGTTCGAAGGGGTCATTGGCTTCTCGCGCGCCTACCGCGCCGGCAACCTGATCTTCGTCTCCGGCACTGCGGCCTGGGGCGTTGACATGCGCCTGGTCGGCGAGAACGACGTCTACGAGCAGGCAGCACAGTGCCTGCGCAACATCAACCTCATCCTCGGGCGCGCCGGCTCCTCGCTTGCCGAGGTGGTCCGCACGCGCATCTACCTGACCGACATGAGCCGCTGGGAGGAAGTCGCTCGCGCCCACCGCGAGGCCTTTGCTGACGAGAATCGGCCGGCTTCGACGATGGTCGAGGTTAGCCGCCTGGCTGACCCGCAGATGCTCGTCGAGATCGAGGCCGACGCCGTAGCCCTCTAGACAAGCGGCGAGGCCGGTGAGGGCTCCTGTAGGAAGAAGTCCATACCGCACAAAAGTGCACCGGCCTCACTATCGGTTTCGGCAGTTGTGCCCCGTGCCTTAGCCAGGCGCCGTTTTATGCCGTTGTTTCGAGAGTCGCCTCCTGTTTATGCGGCTGCGTACCCACGGCGAGAGGATTGCCCGGTACCCCGCCCGAGCTTGAGGAGGACATCATGGACTTCGTGAGGCGCTTTGGCCTCGTTATCTGCGCGGCCGCCTTGATCGCGTTGAGCGTCGGCTTCCTGGCCTATCTATACCTCGGCGAAGAGGGCATCGCCGAGCGCAGCCTGCTCGACATGGACTTCGCCTTCGGCGCTGACGGCGACAGCACCGCCGAGCTGATCTGGACGATCATCGCCGGCGCAGTCGGCGTTTTCGCCTTTCTCTCGTTGCTCACCGCGCTTGTGCCGGACTTCGGCCGCCGCGACGAGCACGTTGAGCAATCCGAAGAGACCGACGACCAAACCACCACGGCGGCGGCCCCTGCGGCAATCGATACCGACGCCATGCAGGCACGCATGAAGGAAACAGCCGAGGACGTAGATGGCGTGGACCGCGCGGAGACTTACGTCTACGCCAGCGACAACACGGTAGACCGCGGCAAGATTGACCTCTACCTGGAGGAGGGCCGCGACGCGGGCCGGATCAGCGACGAGGTCGCTGAGCGCGTGCGCAACATGTTCCGCGATGAGTACGACACAGAACCGGCCGGCGGCTTCGAGGTCGACGTCCACCAGCCGCGCAAGTTCTTCCAGGGCACCTCAGAGCCCGCCTGACCCGCGCGCCAATCAGCAGGACAAAGAAAGGGCCGGGCTTTCGCCCGGCCCTTCGCCATCGTTAGACGATCTTCTTCTTCTCGCGCTGCGCTTTCGCGTCGCGAACGGCCCTGGCTTCCTTGGCCCGGATCTCCGCAATGTCGCGCCGGGCGTTGCGCTTGCTCTGAGCGTTGGCGTCGTCCACCCAGCGGTCGTACTTGGGGTCCAGCTGCTCGAATTTCGTCGCCTCGGTCTGGTGCGGGATGATCCGCGAGACCATGCGCTCCATCTTCTTTGAGCCACAGTCGGCGCAGACGGCCTTCAGCGGCGAGGAGATACTGCGCGTGATGAACTCGCTGACCTTGTCACAGTCCTTGCAGCGGTATTCGTAGATTGGCACGAGTCAAGTCTCGGGCGTGCGCTGTGGAAAGGGAAGGGAACTAGAGGCCGGCGCCGCAGCTGGGCCAGTTGCTCGCGAAGTGAGCCCCGCCGTTGCTCAGCTCAGCCGCGAGCTCGGCGTTCAGGTGTGGGTCCTTCAGCATGTCGGGGCTGTACTTGCCCTGCCAGTTGCCGACGTAGATCTGGAAGAGGCCTACGTACAGTGGCTGACCGTTCTCGTCGGCGTAGACGGCGTTCGGGTTCCCGCTGCTCTCGCAGGCCACTACCTGGGATGCCTTTTGCCAGTTGTCACCGAAGTACGGCCTCAGGAACTCCTCCGAGAGGTAATAGGAGTTGGGTTGGGTCGGTCCGCTGTTCGGAGTCTCCGTCGCTAGGGGATCGGGCGTGGCCGTCGGCTCGGGCGTCGGCTCGGGCGTCGGAGCAGATGTGGGCTCGGCAGTCGCCGTCTCGACTACTGGTTCTGGTGTCGGTTCGGGGGTCGCCAGGGCAGCCAGCTCGGCCTGACGCTCGGCTTCACGGCGCGCGAGGATAGCGTCCAGCGCGTCCTCGACGTTCTGCTCCATCGCTTCGCGCTTCTGCTGCTCGAGGTTGTCGTCGATGCGCGCACGCCGAACGGAAATCTCGTTCGGTTTAGACAGCGCGGCTACACTCCCCTGAGCGTTCGGCGCTGGTGCCGGTGTCAGCCTTGCGCCACTGGCGTCGTTGGGCTCGCTCGTCGCCGTCCCAACCATCAGGGCCGTCTGGCCCAGTGTGGCTATGGCCAGAGCCAGGGCCACGGCTGCGAGCGCTCCCAGCAGGCGTCGAGGCAAAAGCTTTACCTCCAGTTCCCGATTCGGAGCAACCACCCCAGTTTACCCCGAGATCGACAAAGGGCAAGAGCCAAAACGAATGAACGCCTGGTTCATGACGGGGTTTGTCAACAATCGCGTGCTAATCTCAGTGGGCCGCGAGCAAGCCGCATCGCCGGCTCAATTCGAATCTGGAGCCGCCTTTGATCGAACTGCTTCCCGTGCGCCGCAAAGAGATCGAAAAGCTGGCGCCAATGATCCTCGCCTATTGGCAGGAGCTCGACGAGGACGGCGGCGCGGGTGGCGCTCGTGACGTCGAAGACGCCAAGCGCCTGCTCTATGGCGCGATCAGCCGAGGCGGAGGCATCTTCTGGATCGCCGAGGGCAATGATGAGGTTGGATTCGTCGAGTACGATGTCAGCCAGCACTGGTCGCGCCCTGAGATCAAGGTTGGGCGCATAGCGGAGATCTACGTCGACCCGGGTCACCGTCGGGTCGGCGCCGGCCGCGCGGCGATGGAAAAGATAATCGCCCAGATGACAGAGGATGACGTCGCCTATGTCACGCTTGCGACCTCGATCCGCAATGAGAGCGCGCGCCGCTTCTGGGAAGCCCTCGGATTTCACGAGGACCGCATCGAGATGAAGCGAACGTTGAAGGAGCCCACTGTTTGAAGATCTGGGACGTCCACTGTCACTTCCCCCGCGACTGGCAAAAGCCCGACGCACCTTCCGAGCCCTTGCTGGAGCACATGGCCGAGCGGGCCCAGGCAGCAGGAATTCGCCGGTCCTGCCTGCTCTCCGGAGGACGCTGGGGAAAGCCGCACGACGAGTCTTACAGGCTGCTCGAACCCTACCTCGAGCTCTTCCTGCCGGTGGCAATGGTCGACCCCGAGGCCACGACAGAGGCTACAGTCGCTGAGCTCCACCAGATGGGCTACCGCGGCCTCAAGCTGATCGGCGTGCCGCGCGACTACGACGACCGTCAGTACTTCCCGATGTACGGCAAAGCGCAGGAGCTGGACATGCCGGTGCTTTTCCACCTGGGCGTGATCGGCGGCGCGGTCGACTTCCTCAACAAGCATCCCAGCCGCAATCCGGAGTCGGCCGAGCGTCTTGAGTTCACGCGCAAGTTCTTCGCCGAAGGCCGCGATATCTCGGCGCGCCGGATGCATCCCTTCCACCTGGACACACTGGCTAATAACTTCCCGCGCCTGCGCTTGATTGGCGCGCACATGGGCGGAACGGGTAACTACGACTCGGCCGCCTCAGTAGTGCGCTGGCGAGAGCACGTCTATCTCGACATGTCGGGCGGGGAAGTGATCGAGCGTCACATGGTCGAGCGCGGAATGCTCGGCCGCGAGGCGCCCATCGAAAAGCTCGTCTGGGGATCAGACTGTCCCGCCGACGAGATCCAGGAGCACGTTGACCGCTTCGAGCGCATCTTCGAGGAGGCGCAGCTGACCGACTCACAGGTCGAGCGCCTCTGGTGGGGTAACGCAGCCGAGATCTATGGCGCCTCGGAGTCGATGACGGCCGCCAAATAGGCGCTGAATCTGCGTTGACGCGTTCCAACGACCCTACAACAATTGATTCGATGGCCCGCTCCAGCGGAGGGGCGACTACCGAGCAAAGCTACTACGAGACACTCGGCACGGTCCCTCCACCCGGCAAGTCCTCGCTCCCTTCGGCCCTGTTTCGCCACACCGCCAAGGCGAACTTGCTCGCGATCGTCGTCGGGGTCGGCCTCGGCTTCTTCCTGACGATCGAGCCGACGCCCGCGTGGTTGCTGATCGTCGTCGTCGCCCTCGCGGCGATTGGCGTCGATGGCATCGTGCGCTCCTATCCCGGCGCCAACCTGACTTCGATCACCGAGACCTCAACTTACGCCTTTCTGCCCGCGCTCTTCGTCCTATCAGCCGGCCTGCTGCTGGAGTACACCGTGGACGGCCGTTGGGTGCCGCTGGCCGCCGCCGGAGCCGGGGCTGTCTTCTGGCTCACCGTGATGTGCGAGTACATCTCCGTGAATCTGTCGCATAGCCAGTACGGGGCCGCGCGCTTTGTGCTGATGGTCGTCACGTACCTGACGGCCTTCGCGTTCTACGGCGTCATCTATGAGCTGGACGTCGACGTCGTCCCCGCTGCATTAGCTGTCGGAGTCGTCAGCATGCTCCTGGCGATCGAGGTCATCCGTGAGACCGACCTTGAGACGCCCTATGTGATGGCTTACGCAGGCGCTGTCGGTCTCATCCTGGGACAGACTCGCGTGGCACTTTACTTCCTGCCCCTGGAGAGCTTCACGGCCGCGCTCTTCCTGCTCGTCGTTTTCTATTTCATTAACGGGCTGCTGCACGCCAACTTCACGCGCTCGCTGCGCCCATCGACCTACCTGGAATATGGGCTGGTCTCGGCGATCGGGATGCTCATAGTCGTTGTCGCCGCCATAGCGACGGACTGATCAAGCCAGCGCCGGCAGCTGTGCGCCCCAGGCGCCTTCATAGCGCGCGGCAAACTGCTCGAGGTCGAACGAATGCTCCTGTGTTCCCTTTTGTTCGATGGCGTAGGTGCCCATCAGCGCCGCTATCTGCCCCGCCGTCCGCAGATCGCAGCCCCTGAGCAGGGCCACGACCAGGCCGGCGCGGTAGGCATCGCCTGCGCCGGTGGGATCGGCCAGCTGGCGCGGCGCTATCGCCGAGACGCTCACTTCCTCATCTCGTGTGATCAGGCGAGCGCCCTTTTCCCCCAGGGTCACCACGACGAGCGGCGTGAGCTCGAGCAGGTCCTGCGGGCTCATGCCTGTCTTCGAGCGGATCATCTCCAGCTCGTAGTCGTTGCCGATCGTCAGCATCGCGCCTTTGATCGACGCCACCATGTCTTCGCCGCTGATGTTGGGAATGCTCTGGCCGGGATCGAAGACGTACGGGTAGCCAAGGTCCCGGCACTCGCTGGCAAAGCGCACCATGACCGCCGGGTCATTCGGGCTTATAACCAC
Source organism: Dehalococcoidia bacterium (assembly GCA_035711945.1). Lineage (GTDB taxonomy): Bacteria > Chloroflexota > Dehalococcoidia > WHTO01 > WHTO01 > DASTBR01. Next base: position 13 of record DASTBR010000143.1, on the reverse strand, counting down.
GCACTCCGGAACC
>DASTBR010000142.1:0-6287 GCA_035711945.1 Dehalococcoidia bacterium | reverse complement strand
GCCGCCGCCAACGGTCTCGTTCCGGCGCTTCAGCGTGACCAACTGGTAGATCAGGATGTCGAGACGCTCAGGCTCGATACCTAGCGCCGAAACAGCTGCCTTCATGCGGCGGACGTGCCCCTGGTGGTCCGCGCCCCAGATGTTGATCACGCGCTCGAAGCCGCGCGTCACGAACTTGTCGTAGTGGTAAGCGATGTCTGAAGCGAAGTACGCCGGCCTACCATCGCGGCGAATGACGACGTTGTCCTTGTCGTCGCCGAGCTGGCTGGAAGCGAACCAGACGGCCCCCTCCTTCTCGACGATGTGACCGCTGTCCTTGACCTTCGTATAGGCAACATCCCACTCGCTCTTCCCGTCGCCACTCGGCTCGTATAGCCGCGACTCGTAGAACCACTCGTCATAGGTGACGCCCAGTGACTCCATGTCTGAGCGGATACGCTCCACCATCAGCTCGATGCCGAGACGAGTGATCTCAGGCAGGGCGTCCTCGCGTTGCAGGAAGGAGTCGCCGTGGGCCTGCTTGATGGCCTCGGCCGCTTCGATCATGTATTCGCCGGGATAGCCGCCCTCCGGGATCTCAACCTCGCGCCCGAAAAGCTGCTCGTAGCGAGCAAGCAGGGTCGGACCGAAGAGCTCAACCTGGGCCCCGACATCGTTGACGTAGTACTCCTTCTGGGTCTCGTAGCCCGCAAGGGCCATGGTGTCGGCCAGCACGCTGCCGATGACGGCGCCTCGACCGTTGCCAACGTGCAAAGGACCGGTGGGATTGGCGCTGACGAACTCGACCTGCACTCTCGCGCCGCCGCCAAGTTCGAGCCTCCCGTAGGCGTCCCCGGCATCGACGATTGCCTGGACCTGCCCGGCCAGCCAATCTTTGCCGAGGTGGAAGTTGAGGAAGCCCGGCGGCGCAACTTCGACTCGCTCGACAGCCTCGTTGTGGGGCATTCGCTCGACCATCGCGTTGGCCAGCTCCAGCGGGTTAGCGCGGGCGCTCCGAGCCAGCTTCATCGGCAGGTTCACGGCGTAGTCCCCGTGCTCTGGCCGCTGCGGCCGGTCGACGCTGAAGTCAGGCAGGGCGACGGCGACGATGCTGCCGTCTTCCTGGGCGGAAACGGCGGCCTGCTCGACCAGGGCGGCGATGGTTTCTTTGATCACCTCATAAGCGTCCGAGAGGGCGGCAGGGTGGTCAAGCTGTTCGCTGAGGGCGCATGCAATACGCCCGTGCCATCAGGGCCCGAGTGATCACGCCGATTTGTCGCGTCGACTACTGGCCTTGGCCGTTCGCGCGGGCGACACCCTGAGTGAAGCTTTCGGCGAACTGGACGAGCTGGGCCGGGATGATCCACTTCGTCGACGGGTCCTTAGCGAGGGCGCGCAGGGTTTCGAGGTACTGGATGCCCATCGTGTTGACGTCGGCTGTGGAGGCCGAGGCGTTGATGCTGGTCAGAGCGGCGGCGTAACCCTCGGCTTCTAGGATCTGAGCCTCGCGCTTACCTTCGGCCTGCAGGATCTGGGCCTGCTTCTGGCCCTCGGCCTGGAGGATGGACGCCTGCTTCTGGCCCTCGGCCACGGTAATGGCCGCCTCACGCTGCCCGTCCGCCTCCAGCACGACGGCGCGGCGATTGCGCTCGGCGCCCATCTGGCGGCTCATGGCGTCCTGGATCTCCCGTGGGGGCAGGATCTCGCGGATCTCGACGTTGTTGACCTTGACGCCCCAGCGGTCGGTCACCGCGTCCAGCTTCTCCTGCATAGTGATGTTGATCTGATCGCGCTTGGCAAGGACGTCGTCTAGGGGCAGGTCACCAACGACAGCCCTGAGGGTGGTGATGGCCATGCCGCGGGCGGCATCGACATAACGCTCGACCTTGAGCACGGCGAGGTCGGGCTCGACGACGCGCATGAAGATCAGCATGTCGATCGAGACCGATGCGTTGTCCTTGGTGATGCAGGACTGGGGCGGAATGTCGAAGACCTGCTCACGGAGGTCGACGTTGCGCGTCTGGTGGACGATGGGGATCGTCCAGACCCAGCCGGGGCCGCGCGCCTGGCCGTCATAGCGGCCGAAGGTGAAGCGGATGAGGCGCTGATACTCGGGAACGATGCGGAAGAAGATCATCGCTTTGTTCTCCTTACAGGGACAGGAATCTAAGCATAGTTCGAGCCGGACGGTTTAACGGCAGGGTGTGCCCGCTAAACCGATAATTGCCTTGTGAAGAGACTCGGTCTGGCCTTCCTCTTAATCGGCTTCTTGAGCCTGCTCTTGGCAGCCTGCTCCGGTGATCGCGACTACGAGGACAACGCCGTCCACGTGCTGGAGTACGACGGCAACGTCGACCCGGTGCTCGAGCGCTACGTCGAGCGCGGACTCGACCAGGCCGTGGACGACAATGCCCGCGCTCTCGTAATCGAGCTGGACACACCAGGCGGACTGCTCGACACGACCCGCAACATCGTCCAGGACATCTCCGAGTCGGAGATCCCGGTCATCGTCTGGGTCACGCCGGAAGGCGCACACGCCGCCTCAGCGGGGACGTTCATCACGATCGCCGGCCACGTCGCGGCGATGTCGCCCGGCACCAACATCGGAGCCGCTTCGGTCATCGATAGCAGTGGCGAGGATATCGAGGGCACTCTCGGTAAGAAGATAGAGAACGATACCGTCGCCTTCGTCCGCTCGATCGCCGAGGAGCGCGGCCGCAACGCCGACTGGGCAGAAGACGCCGTCCGCGAAGCGGCCTCGATCAGCGCGTCGGAAGCAGTTGAGCTCGGGGTTGTCGACTTTGTCGCCCGCGATCGCGAGGACCTGCTTGATCAGGCCGATGGCATGTCGGTGACAACAGCGTCGGGGCGAACGGTTCTGGATGTGGCCGGTGCGCCGACCGTTGAGAACGATATGACGCTCTGGGAGGACTTCCTCTCGCTGCTCGCCGACCCCAACATCGCCTTCCTCTTCCTCTCTCTCGGCGGCGTGCTGCTGCTTTTTGGCATTCTCTACGGCGGCACATTCTTCGCCGAGACTCTCGGCGCATTGATGCTCATCCTGGGATTCTTCTCGCTGAGCGTGATCCCTTACAGCTGGGTCGGCGTCATCCTTCTCGGGCTTGCCTTCATATTGCTGACTGCCGAGCTGTTCGTACCGGGCACTGGTGCGCTTGGCATCGTGGGCGCAATCGCCTTGATCCTCGGCGGCCTTTTCCTGACAGACACGAGCGAGAACGCCTACCAGGTCTCGCGCTGGCTCGTCTTCATCACGGCTGGCGTAATCGTCGCGTTCTTCCTGCTTGTCCTGCAGGTGCTGATCAAGACACGGCGGATGCCGGTGATCTCAGGCAAGGAGCTCATCATCGGGAAGTCCGGCGTTGCGCAGAGCGAACTCGATCCCGACGGCAAGGTCGTGTTCGACGGCGAGACCTGGAATGCGTCGTCTGACGCCGGACCGATTGCGTCCGGCGACCGTGTGACCGTAACTGATGTCAGCGGGCTGCACATGACGGTACGCCCTTACGATCCTGTGCTCGACGAAGGCGCAAGCGAGCCACCGCCACCGCGACGCGGTGGGGGACTTACGTTCCTTCGTCGCTTCCGCCGGGCGAGCGGCTGAAGTCCCCAGTCCGAGCTTCCGAGATCCGCATCAACTCCTCCGGAGCGATAGGAAAAATGGCGTTCGGCGATCCCGCAGCGCTCCAAACCTCTTGGTAGCGGAACAGCGATTCGTCGATCAGCGTCTCCAGCCTTATTGGATGTCCTACGGCCGGAACGCCCCCGACCTCGTAGCCCGTGCTGGTCAGGACAGCCTCGGCCGCCATCAGCTTGATGCGCTTTCGCGGGACGCCCAGGAAACGCGAAAGCTTCGCTGTGTCCGCCTGCTTGTCCCCGGCCATGATCACCAGTACCGCCCGGCCATCGACCTGGAAAGCCAGCGTCTTGGCGATCTGGCCAAGCTCGCAGCCAGCGGCTATCGCCGCGTCCCGCGAGGTCCGCGTCGTTTCCTCGTAGACCAAAACAGAGGTCTCGATGCCAAGCTCGCGGAGGGCCTCTTGGACACGCTGCTCAGCCTCGTTCATCCCTGCCATGCTATCGAACACGCCATTCTTGACCACTCGAAATTCGCCTGCCTATGCTCCGCTCATGGCCAGGCAGCGGCTCGACCAGGCGCTGGTTGAGCGCGGGCTGGCCGAGAGCCGCGCTCAGGCGCGGGCTTTGGTCATGGCCGGCGAAGTGCTGGTCAACCAGCAGCAGTCGCAGCGCGCTGGCCAGACGGTCGACGAATCTGCGGAGATCCTTGTTAAGCAGAAGCAGCGCTTCGTCAGCCGCGGCGGTCTTAAGCTGGAGCATGCTCTGCTCACCTTTGGGCTCAACGTCGATGGCTGGGTTGCCGCCGATCTTGGCGCCTCGACCGGCGGTTTCACCGATTGCCTCCTGCAGCATGGCGCCCGGCGCGTGTATGCGATCGACTCCGGCCACGGTCAACTCGACTACCGCCTACGGCAGGACGAGAGAGTGGTCGTGATGGAAAAGGTCAACGCGAGGGGCCCGCTTGACCTGCCGGAGGCGGTCGACATCGTCACAGCCGACGTGTCGTTCATCTCGTTGACGAAGGTACTTCCGGCCGCGCGGAAGACGTTGAAGAAGGGCGGCCAGATTATCGCCCTCTTGAAGCCGCAGTTCGAGGCCCGCCGGCACGAGGTCGGTAAGGGCGGAGTTATCCGCGACAGGCAGCTTCACGCTCGTATAATCGGGCGTTTCGTTGCCTGGGCCGCCGATAATGGCTTCTCCGTGAGCAACCTCGCCCTTTCGCCTCTGACCGGGCCGGCAGGCAATAAAGAGTTCCTCGTGCACTTGGTCCCGCAATGATCGAGCGCGTTGGCCTGGTCTATGCCGATCAGGAGGACACTCAAGCCCTTGTCCCTGAGTTCGAGGCCGCCATCAAGGAGGCGGGACGCGAGGTTTGGGCGACGGCGGCCTGGGACGACAACCTCGACGGCCAGATCGAGGGCACCGACCTGCTGATCTGCCTTGGCGGCGACGGCACCGTGTTGCGTGCCGCGCGCTCTGCTGCAACCCACGACGCGGCAATTCTCGGCGTCAATATGGGACGGCTCGGTTTCCTGACAGAGTTGTCGCCGCACGACGCGATCAACATCTTGCCCGACATCCTCAGCGGTGCAGCCGGGCGGATCGAAGACCGTTTGATGCTGCGCGCCGAGGTGCTCGGACCCGTAGCCGGCACGCCGCCGGCGCCCGGCGAAGGCCCGTATCACGCGCTCAACGACATTGTCCTCGGACGGGCTGGGATCGGCCGGCCGACTTACATCCAGGCCACCGTCGACGGCGCGCGACTGGCTTCCTTTCGCGCTGACGCCGTGATCGTATCGACGCCCACCGGCAGCACTGCCTACAACATGTCGGCAGGCGGTCCGATACTCGCGCCCGAGCTGAAGGCGATTGTCGTCACGCCGGTGGCGCCGCACCTCTCGCTTGGCAAGGCGCTGGTGCTCTCCGGCGCAGCCCAGCTCGAGCTACGCGTCGCGCATGACCACGAAGCGGTGATGAACGTCGACGGACAGGGCGAGCTTCAGCTGGCCAGCGGAGCCGGCGTTCGCATCACAACCAGCGAGCACGTCGCCCGCCTGATGCGTGTGGCCGAACCGAGCGAGTTCTACCTGCACCTCTCGACAAGGCTCGATTCTCTTACCTCGCGGACGCTGCAGCGCCTCAGCCGGGAAGAGCTTACCTAGTGCTCGTCGGCCTGCGCATCAAGAACCTGGCGATCGCGGAAGACGTACAGGTCGAATTCTCGAAGGGCCTGAACGTCATCACCGGCGAGACCGGCGCCGGCAAGAGCCTGATCATTGACGCGCTCTCGTTTCTTCTCGGCAGCAAGGCCGATAGCGACCTGATCAGGACCGGTGAGTCCTCGGCCAGGGTCGAGGGTGTCTTCGAGCTCGATTCAGATGGCGACGCCATAGAGACGCTGCGGGACGCGGGCATCGAGAGCGACGGCCAGCTGGTAATAGCGCGGGAGCTGCGCCGGGAGGGACGAGGCCTCGTCCGCGTAAACGGCAGCGCAGTTGTCCAGGCGCAGCTCGTCGCGATCGGCCAGCACCTGGTCGACGTCCACGGCCAGGGGGATTACATGTCGCTGCTGCGACCGGCCGAGCATCTTGCCTTTCTCGACCGTTTTGCCGGCTCGCAGCAAATGCGAAGCACCCTCGCCGAGCTCGTTGTCGAGATCCGGCGCGTCCGTGAGGAGATTGAGGGCCTACACCTCGGCGAGCGCGAGCGGC
>DASTBR010000141.1:0-11328 GCA_035711945.1 Dehalococcoidia bacterium | reverse complement strand
ACCCAGGGTTCCGTACTCGGCGGAGCTTTAGCACGCTCCTCGTCCGTCAGCAGCGAGGCGACGTCGAGAAACTGAACGTCCGGCGCAACGACCTGGTGGACACGTGTCCGTACGGTTTGAGTACCGAACGACGTCGTATTCACGGTGTTTCCCTCGCGTAGACCAGCGAACTCCTCGAAGGTGCCGTACCAGAGGGCGTCGGTTGGACAAGCCTGGGCGCACCAAGGCTGGAGTCCCTGCAGGGTGCGGTCGTAGCAAAGGTTGCACTTTTTCATGAGGCGGGCGGCGTTGTCGAACTTCGGCACACCGATCGGGCAGGCGTAGACGCAGTTCTTGCAACCGATGCAGCGCGACGGATCGGCCATCTGGACGACGCCGTCCTCGGTTATTGGGATCGCGACGGCCGGGCAGACCTGGGCACATGGCGCGACGGGATCTTCGCAGTGCATGCAAACGGTGGGTTGGGTGGCGAGATTCACGCCGCGGTCGATGAAGTCGACCATGATCATGCTTTCGCCCTTGTGGGAATCGCACTCGCGGCAGGCGGCCTCGCAGGCACGACAGCCGATGCAGCGAGAGGGATCGACGAACAGGGTCTTTACCACAGCCAATTCATCCTCCTGGTCTACCCATCAATGGGCCTTGCCGGCGGCCCCTTTGGTTTCGCCGACGGTGTAGGGAAACATCTCGGGAAACGTTTCGGGCGTGAAATTTACTTTCGGCGGGTCAGCCTCGATCGCAGCTGCCGTTTCGAGCTTCTCGATGGCGGCAGCGCAAACCTTGTACTCCGGAATCTTGACCGTGGGGTCGACGACGGGATTGGTGAGCTGATTGACAGACTCTTTGTTGCCGTAGTGGAAGGGGATGAAGAGGGTGTCCGGGCGGATCGTCGGGACGACGAGCGCCTTCAGCTCCATTGAGCCGCGGGCTGTGCGGACGCGGACCCGCTCCTCGTTGGCGATGCCGAGCCGCGCGGCTGCTGAGGGGTGGATCTCGACCCAGGGCTCGGGGGCCTGGCTCTGGAGGAAGCCGAGCCGCCTCGTTTGGGTGCCGCTGAGGTAGTGATAGACGACACGTCCGCTGGTCAGGCGGAATGGATAGTGCTCATCCGGCTCTTCAACAGGAGGACGGTAGTGAATGGGGAACATGCGAGCCCGACCGTCCGGATGGGCGAATCTTTCGGTGAAGAGCCGAGGCGTGCCGGGGTGTCCAGGCTCGGGGCAGGGCCAGAAGAGGCCACCTTCGGCATCGATCCGCTCCCAGGTCATTCCGTAGTAGTCGGCGACGCCACCCTGCGTTGCGCGGCGAAGCTCGTCCCAGACTTCGCGTGCGCCGGTAAAGGAGAAGTAATCGCCCTTGCCAAGGCGGCCGGCGAGCTCGCAGAGGATCTGCCAATCGGGGCGAGCCTCTCCAATCGGCTCCACGGCTTTGTTGATCTTGATCACGCGGCCCTCGAGGTTGGTGGTAGTCCCCTCGTCCTCGGCCCAGACGGCCGCGGGCAGGATGACGTCTGCGTAGGCAGCCGTCTCTGACATGAAGAAGTCGCTGACAACGAGGAGCTCGAGCCGCTCCAGCGCGTCTTGTACGACACCGTTATCGGGCAGCGAAACCATGAGGTTGGAACACAAGACGATGCAGCTCTTGATTTCGCCCTCCGCCATCAGGTGGACCATCTCGGTCGCTGCTGCGCCTTCCCAGGGGAGATCGTCGACGTCCATGCCCCAGAAGGCGGCCATGTGCAGGCGGTCCTCTTCGTCGGTGATGTGGCGATAGCCGGGAAGCTGGTTGGCCTTCTGGCCGACCTCGCGTCCGCCCTGGCCGTTGCCCTGACCGGTGAGGGTGGAGACGCCACCCCCGAGCTTGCCGACCTGCCCGCGGGCGAGCGCCAGGTTGATGGCAGCGAGGCAGTTGTCGACGCCGTGGGTGCTGTGCTCGATGCCGCGAGCGTGGAGGATGAGCGATGGGTCGGCGGCCCCGTAGAGGCGAGCCGCAGCTATGATGCGCTGCGCGGGAATGCCGGTGATGCTCTCGGTCTCCTCGGGAGTGAAGGGCTCGACGGCATCACGGACTTCGCTCCAGCCGGAAGTTCGGGTTGCTACGTACTCGTCATCGACGGCCCCATCGGCGATGACCTGGCGGAGCAGGCCGTTCAAGAGGGCGCTGTCGGTGCCGGGTTTCAAGGGCAGCCAGAGGTCGGCGGTGCGGGCGAGCGGGGTCTCGCGGGGGTCGACGACGATCAGGCTGGCGCCACGGTCACGTGCTCGCCAGATCCATTGCATGACGATGGGAAAGCACTCGGCGACGTTGGCACCGACGACCATGATGCACCCGGCGTGGGGGATATCAGTCATCGGGAGGGGCGAGCGATCGAGGCCAAAGGCACGGTCATAGGCCACGGCCGCGGAGGACATGCAAAGGCGTCCGTTGTAGTCCATGTGTCGCGTGCCCAGCGCTACCCGGGCGAACTTGCCGGCGACGTAGCACTTCTCATTGGTCATGGAGGAACCGCTGTAAACGGCCACGGCGTCGCGGCCGTGCTGGGCCTGGATCTCCTGCCAGCGCCTGGCGATGAAGCCGAGGGCTTCGTCCCACGTGACGCGCTCAAGGATGCCATTGCGCCTGATCTGTGGGTGGAGCAGCCGCTCAGGGTGACCCACCTGCTGATAGGCGACGACGCCCTTGGGGCAGAGCGAGCCGCGGTTGTGGGGATAGTCTCGAGGCTCAACGCCGATGACTTCGCCATCCGCCACCTTGAGATACATGCCGCATTGAACGCCGCAGAAGCAGCAGTGGGTAGGCACGAGGGTATCAGCGACTTTGTCAGATTCGTTCCAGCCGGGGGCGGGTTGGCCGGACGACTGGAAGTCGTAGTTAAAGTCGCGGATCGGGATGAAGAAGTCCTTGTTGACGCTCATGGAACCTGCCTAGACAAAACGTGAGCCCATTAGCTGGTAGTAGGCCTCGCCGCGCAGGACCCGCTTGCAAGTCGGGCAGTAATCCTGAAGCAGTCCCCGAGTCTCGCCGAGGTCGTAGTGCTGTCCCAGATCGTTGAGGGTGAGCTCCAAGTCGCGAATGAATTGCGCAGATGGCAGTGGCTCGCCGCAGCGACGGCAGCCGGCAGCGGGGGCGGTTTGCCAGTCCTCACGCTCGCGATCCTGGTGCACCGTCTGGTAGAGGGTTATGCCGATTGTGGCGGGCCGTTCAATGATGTGGAAGAACTTGCCAAAGGGGAGGTAGAGCAGCCAGGTGACCACAACGACCTGGTGAACGAGGGATATGAACCAGTAGTAGTCGCCATCCCAAAAGAGCGAAGAGGCCGTCAGGGCAAGGCCTGTGATGGCTATGGCGAAGAGGAGCACCAAGGGAAAGAGATCAAAAGCGAACTCCTGCGTGATAAGCAGGCCGACGTTGTGGAGCCTGCGCCAGAGGGCGATCGCCACGCCAACCAGAAGAAGAATGGCTGTGAAGTTGAGGGCGTGGAAAATGACGAAGCTGAGAGCACTTTCGAGCGGGAAGGCGAAGAGCCTGACGCCAAAGAACCACATCCGGTAGTCGTCCTCGCCGGAGAGGGTGAAGCGAAACCAGCCGAAGGTCAGCGGGATGGTGATGGCGAGTGAGAGAAGAACACCCCAAAAGATGCAGAGGTGCATGATCCAGCGCAATGGACTGCGCTTGAGAATGAAGGTCTGACCGAAGATGTCCGTCCAGAGGGCGACTGGAACCAGAGTTGTGTAGCGTCGGAAGTTGCGCCAGGAGAGAAAGTTGCTCCAGCCGGCTTTGAAATAGCGCCAGGTCGGCGGACGAGTGATCCAGAGGCTGTAGCGATAAGTCAGCCCGGCAATGGCGAATATCGTGCCGACTGCGTATCCAACCAGCGCGGCGTCGAAGTCGCGCAGCCCCCGCGATCCGACATAGACCAGGACCAGGATTACAGCCGTTACCGCGCAGGCGAGCAGCGCCGCCGAGAACTCATTCCAACCGGGCGTAGCGTTGCGAGCGATGGCGGCTTCCTTTGCCTTGAGCTGGAGGCACCGTGCGGGGAAGGTATCGCGTCAGCCCAATTATAGGAATGGCAAGTGACTATTCTTGTGCGGAGTGGCTGAGCTATACGGCGGAATCGACCTGGGTGGAACCAAGATCTACTCGGTAGTGGCGACGGCCGACGGCCAGGTGTGCGGTGAGGACGAGCGGCCGACCATGGTGGAGCTCGGCGTTCAGCAGTCTGTGCAGCGCATGATCGACTCCCTTAGCGAGGCTGCGAGACAGGCAGGCGTTGCAGTCAACAAGTTGAGGCGAGTAGGGGTGGCGGCGCCGGGCCCGATAAACCTCAAGGAAGGCGTCATCACGGCTGCGCCCAACCTCGGCTGGAAGAACGTGCCCTTGAGAGAGATGCTCCGGGAAAAGCTGGGTATCGAGGTGCTCCTCGAAAACGACGCCAACGCCGCTGCTCTTGGGGAGTTCGAGTACGGAGCAGCTCGACAGTATGAAACGCTGGTCTACGTAACGATCAGCACGGGCATCGGTGGGGGGTTCGTGCTCGACGGGAAGATATTCTCCGGCGCGTCAGGCGCAGCTGGCGAAATAGGGCACATGACCGTCGAGCCAGACGGCCCGCGCTGCTTCTGCGGCAGCCGTGGCTGCCTGGAAATGATGGCTTCCGGCACGGCGATCGGGCGGACCGGGACCCTGGCGGTGGAGGAAGGACGCAGTGAGGGCCTGGCAAAGCTGGCCGACACCGACGGCAGGGTGGGACCTGAGGAGATCGCGAGAGCCGCTGCGGAGGGGGATCCCACAGCCAATGAGATTCTTGACGAGGCCGCGAGGTACATCGGCATCGGGCTGGGCTCACTGATCAACCTGATGAATCCACAAGCGATTGTTGTCGGAGGGGGTGTATCCAAGATCGGGGCGCGCGTTCTCGATCCGGTAATCGCCGAAGCCAGACGGCGATCGTTCCCTCAGTCCTTTGGCGACTGCACAATCAGCTTCGCTGAACTCGGCGAGCGGATCGGGGCACTGGGAGCTGTGGCCGTCGCGGTCCGGGCCGGCTCCTGAGCTAACGATGAAATTCTCCGCTTATCGCGAAGCCGTGCGCTACCTTGTCGACGACCTCTGGCATGCGGCGCAGGCCGCCGATCGGCCACGCGAGGTGCTGCAGAGGCGGGTCAAGGCGCTACTCGAAGAGCTGGGGAATCCCCAGACAGCTTTCCCCGTGGTGCATGTGGGCGGTACGACGGGCAAGGGGAGCACAGCTGCTATGACCGCTGCCGTCCTCGAAGAGGCAGGGCTGCGTGTAGGGCTCTATGTGTCGCCGTTTCTGCAGACCTACGTCGAGCGGATCAGCGTGAATGGCGAGCTTATTTCCCCTGATCAGTTCGCAAGCGCGGTTGACGAGATAAAGCCTTCGATTCGCGGACTGGAACGCGACTCATCAGGCCCCGGGCGGCCGACGATCCTCGAGGCGCTGTTCGCGATGGGTATGCGGCATTTCGAACGCGAAGCCGTCGACGTTGCCGTGGTCGAGGTAGGACTTGGCGGGCGCACCGACTGCACGAACGTCTTTGAGCCGTCGGCAGTCAGCGTAATTACCAACGTGCAGCTGGACCATACCCGGCAACTGGGCACGACGCCTGAGGCGATCGCACGGGAGAAGGCGGCGATCATCAAGGCCGGGACACGGGCACTAACCGGTGCGGCCGGTGGCGCGTTGGGAGTGATTGAAGAGCGGTGCAGGCAGCTTGGCGTGGAGCTCTGGCGCGCCGGCAAGGAAGTTCAGCACGTGGACCTGGGCTGCGAAGCAGAGGTGAAGACGCCGCAGACGACGCTGACAGTGACGCCAGCGATGGCGGGCCGCCACCAGCATGACAACGCCGCGCTCGCGGTGGCCGCCGCGGACGCGTTCGGCCTCGCCAGCGGCATGACCATCGGGGCTACCGCGATGAAAGCAGGGATAGCGCGGGCGCGGCAGCCAGGACGGCTGGAGATAGTGCAACGGCGGCCGACGGTGATCCTCGACGCGGCGCATAATCCAGCGGCCGCAGACGTCCTCGCGACGGCGCTCAAGGATTCAGAGCTCAAGCCAGCTGGCCGGCTGGTCGTGCTGATCGGCGTCCTCGAAGACAAGGACCGCGAGGGCATCCTTTCGCGTCTCGCGCCTCTGGCCGACGAAATGGTTGTGACTCAGCCTCCACTGGCAGAGCGGGCGGGGGACGCGGCCGACGTGGCGACAATCGCGAGGCGCCATGTGCGTGACGGCGTCAGAGTCGAGCTTGTCGAAGCGCCAGAGGCTGCTCTGCAGCGAGCGCTCGAGGTTGCCAGCGCCGAGGACACGGTCTGCGTCACGGGCTCCATCTATCTGATCGGACTGCTACGGAATCAGTGGTTTCCCGAAGAGCAGATCTTGACCGAGCGCCGGATCCGTTATGCAGTCTGAACACGATTGGGTCGCCGTATAATCGGCCTAAACAGGCCCCCCGCTGGGTCTGATTTGCATTGCGCGGAATTTGAGCAGCAAGCGACCCAGGGTTTATGTCACGCGGGGCCTGCCGGGGGATGCCCTGGAGAGGCTCGCTGACAGCGCCGACGTTGAGGTCTGGGCGGGCGATGACCCTCCCCCGTACGAGATACTGCGGCAGGAAGCATCTCGCTCGGATGCGTTGATCACATTACTGACAGATTCTGTCGACGCTCTCCTGCTCGAGGCGGCGCAGCAGCTTCGCGTGGTCAGCAACGTAGCAACGGGCTACGACAACATCGACGTAGAGACTGCGACGAGCAAGGGCATCGCAATCACCAACACGCCCGGGGTGCTGGAGGAGACCACAGCGGACCTGGCATTCGCTCTGCTGTTGGCCGCTGCGCGGAGGGTGGTAGAGGGCGAGAGGCTCATACGGAGAGGCGAGTGGACGAGCTGGAGCCCGACGTTGCTCCTCGGCTCGGATGTGCATGGGGCCACGTTGGGCATCGTCGGGCTAGGTGCGATCGGCGCCGCGATGGCGCGGCGGGCTCGGGGCTTCGATATGCGCGTCATCTACCACAGCCGGAGCGCAAACCCCGAGCTCGAGCGTGAGCTCGGGCTGAAGAAGGTCAGCCTTGACGAGCTTCTGCGCAAGGCGAACTTCGTCTCGCTGCACGTCCCGCTCAACGAAGAAACGCGAGGGATGATCGGCGCCCGTGAGCTGAGTCTGATGGGCAAGGAAGCATATCTGATCAACACGGCGCGAGGCGGATTGGTGGACCAGGAAGCGTTGTGCAGCGCACTGGAACGAGGCAAGATCGCGGGCGCGGCACTCGACGTCTTCGTGGAGGAGCCATTGCCGGACAGCGACCTGCTGCGCAACCTGAACAAAGTCGTCCTGACTCCTCACATCGGAAGCGCCAGCGTGACGACTCGCTCCCGCATGGCTGCGATGGCAGTTGAGAACTGCCTGGCTGCACTGGGAGGAAAAGTTCCGCCTAATTGCCTTAACCCGGAGGTTTTCCAGAGACAGGCGGTGGGCATTCAATGAGCGAGCCAGATATGAGCCCAGGCAACCTATGGCTGGCGCAAGTGCTCTGGGACCTGGGAGGGGTGCAATTCGGGAACTTCACGATGGGCCGCAGCACGGTGAATTCGCCCGTATACATCAATCCGCGCCTATTGGTCAGCAAGCCGGAGGCCCTGAGGCGATCCGCGCGAGTCATCGACGAGGAGCTGCAGGCCTTGCGTGCGATGCGCCACCCGGGGGTGCAGGACTTTAGCGTGGTCGGGGGCGTGCCATTCGGCGGACTGCACCTGGCGGCCGCCTACTCTCTGGAGACCAACATCCCGATGGTTTACCGCTATCCGGGCTCCGGCGAGGAGGCGCCGCAGGTTGAGGGTCGCTATGAGCTGGGCCAGAACGTCCTCGTGATGGACGACATCGTCAGCACGGGTGGGTCGATCATCGAGACGACGGAGACGCTGCGCGAGGCCGGGCTGCTGGTTACCGACGCGGTTGTGCTGATTGACCGTCAGCTTGGTGCGCGTCACCGGCTAAGGCAGCACGGAATCAACCTGATCTCGATCCTTGGGGTCGAGCAACTGCTGACCTACCTCGTCTCCACGGGCAAGATCGGTCCCGAGTCCTATCGCCGCTCGATGGAGTACTTCGCGACCAACCGTGCTGAGTGAGGTCGCGAGCGCCAGTCCGCTGGCTGATCGCGGCCGCGATAGTGGGCAGCGTCGGGTTGCTGCTCATTGCGTTCGCTGCTTCGGGCAATGACGAAGAAGAGCCCGAAGAGGCGACCGAAAGCTCCTTCCAGCAAGCGATCAGGGCCGCGCCCCAGCGGTTGCGCCAGCTACCGAGCTACGCGTATGAAACCACGCTCGCCGCAGACCTACCCGGCGCCGGCAGCGAACTCGGTGCGACGACGGCTTCGGCCAGGGCCGAAGGGGAAGTCATCCCTCCGGACCGGCTGCAGCAGACAGCAACAACAACACTGGGATCGATCAGTGCCGACGAGGAGTTGGTCCGCCTTCCCGAGGGTGACTTCATACGGCGACCCGACGGGTACGTCGAGGGCCTAGGCGAGTTAGATACTTTTGTCCTGAGCGCGCCGAGTCTGTGGGACGAGCTTGCCGGTGTGGCCCAACTCTTTCCTGCGGATCCCGAGGGCTTCGAGGACCAGGTAGACGGTGTCGCCTGCCGACGTTATGAGATTGCCGAGGTCAGGCTGTTGCTGATCAAAGACCATGTCCTGCGGCTGTTCGGCGCCGTCAGCTCGGCCAAAGAGCTACCTGATTTCTACGAGGTCGAACTATGTCTAGCGGTGGAGGACGACACGCTGCTCAGGGTATCGATCCGCGGCGAGCGAACTGACGCGCAGGAGCGGCTCGTGAGTTTCGAGCTAAACAGCTCGGTGACAGACATCGGCGACAACTTTGCCATCGAGCTTGAGTGATCCATAGACTCGTCGCAGATGGCAGAGGACAAGGACCGGACTGAGCTCCTGACAAAGATGGCTAGCGAGCGCTCGCGTCTGCTTGAGCTCCTGGCGGGCATGGATGAGCGCAGTGCCGAGGATGCACCCAGCGACGCCGAGGGTGAGGCACAGTGGAGCGCGAAGCAGCAGGCTTCGCATCTCAGTGAGATGGAAACGGCTTATCGAGGATGGGTTGAAGCCGGGCTAGCCGAGGAGAATCCCGACGTGACAGAGCTACGCGGTGAACCGGTGGCTATCCCCCTGGAGCGCGCTCACGAGCACTCCGTTGCGGAACACGTGGCTTCATTGAAGTCCCAGCGCGAGAAGACGATCAGGTTGATCGAAGGTATGAAGTTGGACCAGTTCGCCCGGACGGCCACACACAAGTGGTTCGGGACGCTAACGATGCTGCAGTGGCTACGGTCCTATTACAGGCATGACCGTATGCACGTAGACCAGATGTCGGGCCGAGAGCCGGAGTACAAGCCGAAATTCACGACGGGCGCTGAACCGGATCAGCGACGCGCGCGCCTGACCTAGACGGCGACGGGCTGCTGACGCAGGTTAGCGACGATGCCCGGGAGCACCGAGAGAAGACGATCGATCTCGGCGTCCGTGGTTTCGTCGGCGACGGTGATACGCAGGGCGCCGGCGGCGCGCTCAAGAGAAAGGCCCATTGCCAAGAGGACGTGAGAGGGCTCCCAGCTGCCAGACCCGCAGGCGGAACCTGAGCCGACGGCGATGCCCTGTTCGTCGAGGGCCTCCACGAGTGCATCGCCTTCGAGGCCAAGGAAGCTCAAATTCACGTTGTTTGGCAGGCGCTGCGTGGGATGCCCGTTCAACACCACGTGTTCGACGGACCGCGGAACGTCCTCGATGATGCGGTCGCGGAGGCGCGCGGTGTGTGCGGCGGCCTTCTCCTGGTGGGCAAATGCCAATGAGAGAGCTGCTGCGGTTCCGACGATACCCGCTACGTTTTCGGTGCCAGCCCGTCGCTGGCGCTCCTGGCCACCCCCGGACATAAGCGGCAGGTACGGCGCCGAGCGATCGAGGTAAAGGACTCCGACGCCTTTGGGGCCGCCAAACTTATGGGCGGAAAGCGACAGAAGGTCGACGCCGAGAGCGCCGACATTAACAGGCAAGTAGCCGGGCGCCTGTACGGCGTCGCAGTGGAAAGGTATGACCTTGCCCAATGCCCGCGCGCGAGCGCGAACTGCCTCACTTGAGGCGGCGACTGGCTCGACTGTGCCTACCTCGTTGTTGGCGAGCATGAGGCTGACAAGAACGGTGTCAGTACGCACCGCCGCGGCAACCGCCTCTGGATCGACGAGGCCGTGGCCGTCGACATCGAGGTATGTGATCTCGAAGCCGAACTTTTCGAGGTACTCGCAGGAGTGGAGCACAGCATGGTGCTCGACGCTGCTGGTGATGATGTGATGGCCGCCACCCGCCAGCTGCTGGGCAAAGGCCACGCCCTTGATGGCGGCGTTTATCGACTCGGTGCCGCCGCTGTTGAAGATGATGTCGTTGGGCCGGCAGCCGAGTAGCTCAGCTACTGTTCGGCGCGCTTCGTCGAGCGCGTCGCTGGCCTGTCTCGACAGCTCGTACATGGCCGAGGGGTTGCCATAGCCGGCGCCCAGAAACGGCTCCATCGCCGCACGCGCTTCCTCGCGTAAAGGTGTTGTCGCGGCGTGGTCGAGGTAGGTGGTAGGGCGTTGCACGGCGGATTCGATCTTAGGCGATTCGTCCTGACGGACGCCTGAAGCGATTTGCCTGAGAAACTTTGCTCTTTAAGTTCGGCTGACGCCGCCCGAATATTCCCACAAGAACAAGTCGATGCTGCGTCTCCCCGATCGGATCTCCGGCATTTGCCTGGCGTTGCTCGCGGCCGCTGTCGCCCTGCTGGTGATCGTGGCCGCTGAGCCGAGGGAGTCGAAGGCGGGCAGCGACGCGGTTGTGCCTGCTGAAGCCTACGAGACTGTCGCCGACACGGGCTCGGTGGAACTGATCGTTAATCTTCGCAACAGCGATGTCCTTTCGGACGTGACCAACATGCTGCGAAGTCGAGGAAGAGGCGCGGCGGCTGATCGGCTGGAGGAACTCTTTTCGGCTCGCCTTGACAGCGTCGTCCAGAGTCTTCCTGCCGACGTGACCGTCGAGGAACGCTACGAGTTCTTGGGCGGCCTGTTGATCTCAGTCAGGACTTCCGAGGCGCTGGACGCGCTCGGCGGCGGTCTACCGAATGTCCTGTCGATTGGCGTGCCCGAGGTTTCCGAGCCTCTGCTGACGGAGTCCCTGGCGCTGATTAACCAACCCGAGGCAGCTGCCGCGGGGTATGAAGGGGCAGGGACAGCGGTGGCCGTGCTGGATACCGGTGTGGATTAT
>DASTBR010000140.1:0-6505 GCA_035711945.1 Dehalococcoidia bacterium | reverse complement strand
GCCTGGCTGAGCGCCTTTTCGCCCTGCCCGGGCGTGTGCAGGTCGAGCATTGTCAGGTTGTAGAGCTCGTTGCCGGATTCGTCGCGCAGGATAGCCAGGCGGTCACCCGAGTGGTCGGGCACGGCCTGCATGACCGGGTCCTCTGCGTTGGTCAGCCTGGAGTACTGCCCGCTTTCCAGGTTCCACAGGTAGGCCTGGTGTGTCTCGTCGATGTTTGCCTGGAAGACGACCTCATCGTGGCCGGGTATTATCCGCGCGCCACGCAGCGTCGGTGTTTCGTAGATAGCGCGGACTGCGGCTTCGAGGTCACTGTCACTAAGACGAACCAAGTGAATACCTTTCACGCGGGATTCGGGGCTAGACGCAATCTAGCGGGATCGAATCTTAGTAGCGATTGAGCTCGTCGATCAGCTGACGCAGGCGCCCCGCGCTGTGACGGTTGTAGTCGAAGGCGATGCGCTGCAGGTCGAGGAAGTCGTCGTCCTCATGCTCCTCGTCCGAGGGTTCGACAACGTCGAACCCGCCGCTGGCGAGCATGTCCGAGAACTGCTGACTCAGCCGCGCCAGGTCCTCCGCGGGCGGCAGCCTCTTCATTCGATAGACGAGCCGGCCCCTGATGTAGCGCTCTGACTGGTAGTTGTCGTAGAACGACTCGATGATGTCGGCGGCTTCGCTGACCGTCTCGGCGACGCGCACGAGCTTCAGGTCATCCTCGTCGACCATCCCCCGCTCGCAGAGATGCTCTACCAGGAAGGCGTGCAGCTCCTTCCAATAGACGCCGCCCCGTTCCAGCAGCACCACAGGATGCATGTCCGCACGGCCCGTCTGAAGAAGCGTCAGGAGCTCAAAGGTCTCGTCCAGCGTCCCGAAGCCGCCCGGCACGAGGACGAAGCCGTCCGACTCCTTAACGAACGTGACCTTGCGGGTGAAGAAGTAGCGGAAGTTGATCAGCTTCGGGTCGTTGCGTAGCGCCGGCGAGGGCTGCGGCTCGAAGGGCAGATCGATGTGCAGGCCGAACGAGTTCTTGCGGCCGGCCCCCTCGATGCCGGCCTCCATGATGCCGCCGCCGGCGCCGGTGATAACCATCCAGCCGCGACTTGTGATCTCGGCAGCGAACTCGCGCGCTACCACGTAGCCAGGCTCGCTGGCCTGCGTTCGCGCCGAGCCGAATATCGTCACCTTGCGCCGGTCGCGGTAGGGAGCGAACACGCGGCGGGCGTAACGCAGCTCCTTAAGGGCGCGATTGACCAGCTTCAGCTCGCCACGATCGGCGCCCTCCGCGGAATAGCGGACGACCGAAGTCAGCATCTCAGAGACCAGTTCCGGCTCCGAAACGTCCGCCAGCTCGACCAGTTTGGCTATCGCCTCGTCCAGATCGGGCCGGCCGGTGCGATAGAGACGCCGCTTCGGCGCCTCGGCGACGGCGGCGCCGTCGAGGTCTTCGATACTCTTCATCGGCTGATCGATCGTAGCAGTGGGTCTGCTCGGCTCTCGTGGCGCGGGCGAGCTTGACGAGCCGGCGTGGGAGTCTTGACGCTGGAGTTCGACGTGCTTCTCAAACGGCTCTCCCTGACCAATTTCCGCAATTACCGCGAGCTCGACCTGGAGCCTGGTTCGGGCGTGACCGTCATCGCCGGCGACAACGCCCAGGGCAAAACCAACCTCCTGGAAGCCGTCTATCTGTTGGCTACGACGCGTTCCCCGCGCACAACCTCGGACTCTGACTTCGTAAACTGGGCCGCCGCGCGCGAGGAGACGCCGGTCACGCGTCTCCACGGCAAAGGCGAAGGTCAACGCGGCGAAGTCGAAGTAGAGATAGCGCTGGCCGGTCGTGCCTCAGGCCGGCAGGCACATCCGTCCGATGACTGGCCCGATGACGAGCGCAATGTGGCCGGCGTCAGCGTAAGCAAGCGGATCCGCCTCAACGGCGTGCCACGCCGCGCCTCGGATGTGATCGGCGCGATGCCTGCGGTCTTCTTCAGCACGATTGATATGGATGTGATTTCGGGCGCGCCGGCACTGCGCCGGCGCTATCTCGACCTGATGATCTCGCAGGTCGATCACCGCTACGTCGCTGCTCTCGGCCGATACACGAAGGTGCTCACTCAACGCAACGCGCTCCTCAAGCGCATCCAGGAAGGCGCCGGCAGCGAGGACGAGCTCGACTACTGGGACGACCAGCTGGCCCGCGAAGGCGGGATCGTGATCGCGGCCCGCGTCCGCGCGCTGTCGGCGATTGGCGAGAGCGCGGCGACGGCGCACCAGCTTCTCTCTGCGGCGGCCGAGAGGCTCTCCGTCCGCTACCTGCCGAAGATCGGCGATGTTGCGTCCGCCGAAGAGCTCGCCACGGCCACGGACGGCGATTCGGCGGTGCTATTGGCCCAGGCGCTGCGGGGGCAGCGCCACCGTGAGGTCGCTGCCGGCATGACGCTCGCCGGTCCTCACCGCGATGACGTTGCCGTGCTCGTCGGTGGGGCGCCAGCCGGCGCCTTCGGCTCCCGCGCCCAGCAGCGCTCGGCAGCTCTCTCGCTGCGGCTCGCTGAGTCCGACCTGATCGCGCGCGGAAGTGGCGAGCAACCTGTGATCCTGCTCGACGACGTCCTGAGTGAGCTCGACAGACGGCGACAGGAGGCTGTCATGGGTGCGATGGCCGAGTTCAAGCAGCTGCTGGTTACCACCGCTGAGCTCGAACGCTTCCCGTCGCACTTCATCGAGGCAGCGCAGGTGTACAGGGTCGATCGGGGTGAGCTGGCGTTAGCGGGCTAGCGCTTCACCCTTCGCTGCGATCAGGCGTCGATAGATCTCCTCGATACGCCCTGCGATCGAAAGCCAGTCGTACTTTAGGGCCGCCGCAGCAGCCTTTTCGCCGAGCTGACGCCGCGCCGTCTCGTCGCGGAGAAGGTGGACCAGCGCGGAGGCCAGCGCCTCTGGGTCCCGTGGTGGCACCAGCAGACCCGCGTCATCAGCGACCAGGAGGCCGGCGTAGCCCTCGATCGCGCTGGCCACGATCGCCCTCCCGGACGCCATCGCCTCGAGGAGCACGATGCCAAAGCTCTCACCGTGCGTCGCCGGCGAACAGAACACGTCGGCAGCCTGGAGATATCCGGCCTTGGCGTCATCGCCGACGGCGCCAACAAAGCTGACGGCGCCGGGGCACACCTCCTCGGCCAGCTCTTCGCAAGTTTTCCGTTCGGGACCGTCGCCGACGACGATCAGCCTGACGTCGGCAACCTCGGCCAGGACGCGCGGCATCGCCCGGATCAAGTACTCGAGCCCTTTGCGACCCTCGAGACGACCGACGAAGACGATGTTGCGGTACCCCTTCTCCAGCGCGGGCGGTTCAGCCGGGTCGCGGTAGTGCGCAACGTCGACGCCGTTAGGAAGCATGTCGTAGTCGCCGGGAAAATACTGCGCGACCGTCTGCCGCGCGGCCTCGGAGACGGCAATGCGGTAGTCGAGGCGCTTCGCCCAACGCTTGAGGTACCACGAGAACGCCGCGTAGACCGAGTGGCCCTCCTCGCGGTGGACATGAAAGGTGCCGACTTTGGGCGCCTTAGCGTTTCGCAAGAAGAGCCAGGGTAGGATCGGCGTCAACGGTTCATGGATGTGGACGATATCGAAGCGCTCGCTATCGAGTATCTTTCGGACCTTCCGATCGAGCAGCGGGTTCAAGCCCATGCCCGAGACCGTGCCGCCAAAGTGGATACCGATGGCTCCACCTACTCCGATCTCGCCAGCCTCGAGTGAACCTCTTCCTGAGTCCGGACCGTACACGATCGCTTCGTGACCCAGCTTTCTCAGCGACGTCGCCAGTGAGCGAATGTGGGCGTTGACGCCGCCCGGATAGGACAGGTCGTACGGCGCGACGAGGCCGATCTTCAGCGGAGGTTGCTGTAGAGATGCCACGGTCAGGTCTGAACAGGCGAGGCCGTAGCCTGGGCCGGTTCACGCCTGAGATAGAGGAGATCGCCGGGGCGGACCCGCAACAGCACGAACGCCAACGGAGCCACCGCCATCATCGAGACGGTCAGGACGGCGTGCGAGAGCACGACATAAGCACCGGCGACCGCGCTCGAGGCGCCGAGCTGGCGCAGCAGCTCGCTGACGGATAGCTCGAACGCTCCGAGGCCGGCCGGAGTCAGCGTCAAGGACGTGGCGATGTCGGCCAGCGCGACGAGCGTTACATAAGAGAGGAATGAGAGGTCGAGTCCGACGGCC
The DNA here is from genome assembly GCA_035711945.1 of Dehalococcoidia bacterium. GTDB lineage: Bacteria > Chloroflexota > Dehalococcoidia > WHTO01 > WHTO01 > DASTBR01. The sequence continues at coordinate 2,287 of DASTBR010000140.1, read as the reverse complement.
AGTCCAAAGAACCAGAACGACACCGACTCGGAGAGCCAAACGCCTGCCGAAGCCAGCAGGAGCGGCACGGCGTGATGCGCTCGCCAGAACGCCTGCCAGCCCTGCTCGAAGCTGAGGATTCCGGCGGCGAGCGCCTTGCGGGTCTTCTCTGAGAAGAAGGCAAGGGCTGATTCGACCGAGGCGACGCCCTTTCTCGCTGCCCGGCTGAGGAACCAGACGCCGAGCAAGGAAAATAACGAGACAAGGAGCACGAAGGTCGCCAACCAACCCAGCAACGGGCCAAGGTGGAGAATCGATATCCCGATCACCAGGAAGATCGAGATAACCAGCGTGTCAAGGACCATCTCTGCGGTCAACGTCGCGGCCAGCGTCGACCTGCTGATGTCATATCTCTTAGCCAGCAGCTGAACCCGCGCTACGCTGCCGCCACGCAGCGGCAACACGTTATTGATCGCCGAGCCGACGATTATTGCCCCCAGCAAGACCTTGATCGGTAGGCTGCGCGTCGGCAGGAGCAGGAAGTGGTGCCGCACTGCTCGAAACCACTGCGAAACGAAGTTGGCCATGATCGCCGCGGCCACCCAGCCGTAGTTTGCGGCGCGCAGCTCCGAGCGCAGGTTACCGATGTCGAGGCGGGCAAAGAAGACTCCGAGAAGCACAACCGTAATCGCTACCGTCACCCAGATGCGGCTGTCGCTCAGGTGAACCCGCTCTGAGGTCCCCGGCGGAACTGCGATGAGAAGGGCTGGCTCATCAGCCACTTCTGAGTCCGCTGCCGGCGCTCCGTCCGAGCGGCTCGAGCCGCTCCGTCTGGAGGTCATTAGCGTAGGCTACACCCCGCGAACGGCTAACAGCCTATCGCCGGAGTTCATAGCCCCTAAACTGAGTTCTGTACCACGAAAAGCAAGGGAGATTCATGGCGCGGACCGTCTTCAGGGGCACAAATTCCCTCCTTGACGCTGGTGGCATGCACTGCTTAGATTGCCGACAAACCCGCGCCCAGGGGAGCGCCATGTCAGGACGTCATGGTTAAAGAGCTGGAGATTCGCGAAGACCTGGCTGAGGAGCGCGAGGCCGCCGACGTCTTCGAGAAGTGCTACAGCTATAACCGCTCGGACGCGGCTGAAGCTGTCGGTATCTTCCCCTTCTTTATCCCCCTTTCCTCCGAGATCGGCACCACTGCGCTCGTCCACGGCAAGCGCGTCCTCATGTTTGGCTCCAACAACTACCTCGGCCTGACCGAGGACCAGCGCGTGCGCCAGGCCGCAATCGAGGCGATTGACCGCTTTGGCACCGGCTGCACCGGCTCACGCCTGCTCAACGGCACGATCGACATGCACGAGGACATGGAGCGCCGCCTGGCGTCCTTCCTCGGCCGCGACTCGGCCGTCGTCTTCACTACCGGCTTCCAGACAAACCTTGGCGTTGTCTCCAGCCTTGTCGGCCGGCATGACTACGTGGTGGTAGATTCGGCGACCCACGCCAGCATCCGCGACGGCTCGCGCCTCTCCTACGGCAAGGAAATCAAGTTCCGCCACAACGACATGGCCGACCTCGAACGGACCCTTGAGTCCATCCCTTCGGGCAAGGGGATCCTGATCGTCGTTGACGGCGTCTACAGCATGGAGGGCGACCTGGCCAACCTGCCGGAGATCATCGCGCTCAAGAAGCGCTATGGAGCGCGACTGCTCGTCGACGACGCTCATGGGATCGGCGTCGTTGGCGCCAACGGCCGCGGCACCGCCGAGCACTACGGCGTTGAGGACGACGTTGACCTGATCACCGGCACGTTCAGCAAGTCGCTGGCCTCAGTCGGCGGTTTCGTCGCGGGAGACGCCAAGATCATCCGCTACATCAAGCACACGGCCCGCTCGTTCATGTTCGCAGCGAGCTGCCCACCGCCCTCCATCGCCGCTGCTATGAAGGCGCTCGACATTGTCGAGTCCGAGCCGCAGCTCCGAGAGAAGGTCTGGGCGAACGCTGACCGCATGCGCAAGGGTCTTAACAAGCTCGGGTTCGACACGGGGGTGTCGCAGACGCCGATCATCCCGATGGTCATCGGCAGCGAGATGTCGATGGGCGTTTACTGGCACGCTCTTCTCGATGCCGGCGTTTACACAAACGCCGTCACATCACCGGCCGTCCCGGTTGGACATGCCCTGATCCGGACAAGCTGTACCGCGGCCCACACGCCCGAGCAGGTTGACCAGGCGCTCGAGATCATGGGCAGGGTCGGCCGCGCCCAGGAACTGATCTAAGGAGGCGGAGGTGACTCCGCAGGCGACCC
>DASTBR010000139.1:0-14063 GCA_035711945.1 Dehalococcoidia bacterium | reverse complement strand
CATGACCCAGACTTTCGAAACACCGATCAAGACCGAGGACGGCGTCCTCGTCGGGCCACTACGCGAGCCGCGCAATCGCGACCAGTCGAGCCAGAGCATCCACAACGACGAGATCGCACGCAAGGTCGGGTTCCGTGGGGGTACGGTCGCAGGCTCGATTCACATGGACCTCTTCCCGCCGCTGATGCTCGAGGCATTCGGCGACACCTGGTACGAGCGCGGGACACTGTCGCTGCTCTTCCTCAACGCCACGCTGGACCGCGAGCCGGTCCGCGCCTACGTCAAGCAGCCCCCACCTGGCGCGAAGGACACGCAGGTCGACGTCTGGATAAACCGCGACGACGGCATGGAGGTGGCGAGGGGCACGGCGTCCGTCGGCAACTCGACCGAGACGACTGCTCTGCTCTCACGGCCGCTCGACCGCTATGCCTCGGACAAGCTGAAGATCCTGGCCAACGTCAAGGTCGGCGACACGATGGGCGAGACCGGCGTGATCTATTCGCAGAAGCAGCAGGAAGAGCGCCTCAAGCTGACGACCGAAACCATCGGCTTCTACCACGATTCGCCGTGGGGCAACGGAGTTGTCACTCCCGCGGGGATTGTCCATCTGCTCTACCAGGCGCCGGTGGCCGCGCTGGGGCCGGCCATTGGACCGATCGTCGGTCTCTTCGGGGCGATCGAGACACGCCAGGTCAATGGTCCAGTGATGGTCGAGACGCCGTACGTGGCTACAGGCAAAGTGGTTGCCCTCGGCGAAAGCCCGAAGACTGAATACTTCTGGTTCGAGTCGGCGCTGGATGACCAGCAGGGCAAGCGCGTCGCCGAGATGCTGATGCTCCTGCGGTTCATGAAGGCCAGCTCGCCACTGTACGAAAGCTGAGCCCGCAAGGAGACAGCCATGGCTCCCGAATTCAACCACCCGGGCATGGACGCAGCCTGGGACTACGGCCTGTTCGACGCGATCCTTAACCGCAAGTCGCGGCGCTTCGCTTTTGGCGCCGAGATCCCGGGCGGCCCCACCAAGTACAAATCAGAGAAACCACCGATGCCGCTTGATGAGGCAGAGGAGGCGATGCTGGTGCAGCTCGGCACTGGCCTTACCGGCATGAACCTGTCGCCGGGTGACCTGCCCTGGCTCGATGAGCGCGACCGCTCGACCAGCGGCAACACGATGCTTCAGTTCCAGTCGCGGACATACGCCAGCCCGTGCGGCTGTCACGGCACCGAGCTCTTCTACTGGAACGACGAAGGCACCTACATCGTCAAGATGAAGGACTGCCTGGCCGGGAGCGTCAACGAGTTCGAGACTGCCGACGACCGTAAGAAGGCACTCGATTTCTTCCACATGAACCGGGTGAAGATCGCGGACGGCCGCGTGGACATTCCGCGGCAGTACCCGTTCTTCCTGACGTTCAACCTCTGGGACTCCAACATCGCCGGCAGCACGATGTTCCAACCGGTACTCAACGCTACGTGGCAGACGATCAACTCACTGCTGCTGGTCTGTGGCTGGGCGGACGGCGGCGCTGTGATCATGGACGACTTCAAGGGCGGCGACACGATTGCCGGCTGCGAGCGCTGGATCGGAGAGGGCCTGCTCAACCCCGGCTACCGCATTGGCTTCATGGGCCTCGGCGCAGGAGCCAGCGAGGTGGAGCCCGGCTTTGTCGCCCAGAATCTGCAGCTCGGCCTGCAGGCTATGGGGCTCGGCGGTTGGGTGCACGCCAGCGCGGCGCCGCCTGCTGTTATGGGCGCCTACGCAGCGGGCGGCATCAAGGGTCTTGGGTTCCGCTATGAGAGCGATAATGCTGGACGTAGCTTCCCCGTCGGCATCGATGGCATATTCGAGGGCTACTGTCCGCCGTACTTCAAGAACATGGACGCAGCCGTCGACGCGGTGGTCGAGACGAAGTTCGGCAAGGACGGTCTCTACAGCAAGGACAGCGGCACTCCCTTGCCGGTGCTTGATAAGAACGAGTTCATCGCGGCGGTGCCTCGCTACAGTGACAAGCTTGTCCAGTGCGTCAAGGACATCTGCAACTACATCTACGACACGTACGGGCGCTTCCCGATGCCGAACGACCCGATGATCGCCCCGGGCTACTGGGTGCAGGCCCATCACCTGGACCTGGACTTCTACGACCGCTTCATGAAGGCCGGCGCCTACAGCGACACGCACGCCAACCACATGCGCCTCTGGCACAGCGATGTACCCGCCGAAGTGGCCGAGAAGGAGCTCGCTTCGACCGCTGTTTAAGGAATGATGAAGGGGTTGTGCGGCGCGACCGGTTCAGCGTCGTTGGGTTCATCCGACGTCTCGACTGGCGATAGGTCAGCGCCGATGACGACGACGTAGAGGTAGCCGTCATCGCCCCGGCAGATGGCGGCGCCGGCGTGGGTTGGGTCGGGGCTTGTCAAGATCGTCGCGTGGGTTGGCGCATCCCAAAAGCCGCGAGCCACGAGCGATAGATCGACGGAGTCCTGGGTCCAGGCGAGTAGCTCGTTGGTCCACCCGCCGTAGCCCGACTCTGCAGTCCGCGCGGCGAGATCAGCCCCTTCTGCATCGTGCACCATCGCCTCCGCCCAGTTGCTCCGGTCTGGGTCGTAGTTCTCATCGAAGTAGTTGGCCAGCTCCGGGCAGTACGCGACAGCGATCTGCTTGAGCCGTTCATCGGTGTCGAAGCCGAACAGACCCGCCTGATTGCGCAGCCAGTTGAGATGCCAGAGAAGATCGGCCGCTGACTGCTGAACGGAATGGCTGTTCTCGCTCGCGCCAAGCTCGTCGGTCCCGACTCGCGGTTCGGCTGCAACTCGAGGGATATCAATGTTCTCGGCAAGCGTGAGACGCACACCGGGGTCAGCCGTTTCTGATCCGGGTGTCGCCAGCACCAGACCGGTCAACTGAGCGCGGTCTCCCTGGTTGACGACAAGCGCCGACGTCACAGCGACGGCGGCGAGAAGCAGTACGGCGAGGAAGACGGGGTTGCTGTATGTCAGAGGTCAGTTAGCCGGTGGCGAATTCTTCTTTGAGTCTAGAGAGGCGGAACCCGGACGAGAAGACGGTTGGTTCTTCGTGTGACCAACCTGTGACCGTTCAGTAGGCGCCCACGTCGAGGACGTAGATGCCCGTTCCGCCCGCGCTGGTGCATGACGCGGCACCGGCGTGGGTATAGGGCTTGCCGCCGTATCCCGTGGACGGGCTGTAGAGCAGCGCGGAATGCCCGCCGCTATTTCGCCAGCTGTCGGCGACGTCGTCGAAGAGGCTGGCGCTGGCGGCATTGGCTGTCCAGGCGAGCGCCTCGCCCCAGGCGCTTCCACTGAAGCCGTGCGCTCTGAAGCGGTCGCCGATCGAACCACCGATGGTGTGGCTCAACTGGCCCGTCTGATCGAAGTGCCTGGCTACGGTCTGGCAATAGCTCTGGGCGGCGGACATCAGGGCCGCGTCAGGCAGAAGAGCAGCCTTGCCGAAGGATGCCCGAACGGCGTTGACGGTGTCGAGGAGTCCATTTCCGGACGCCGTGGCCGGCGGCGGCTGCTGGGTAGGCTCAGCCGTCGCTGTCGCTGCCGGCGCCGGAGTAGCGGTCTCGGTTGGCTCTGCCGTGGCCGTCTCGGTCGCTTCGGCTTCTTCGGTGGCTAGCGCCGCCGCAGCGGTCGGCTCCTCAGTCGCTTCAACGTCCTGCGCGGCCGGGGGATCGTGCTGCGGCTGAGCCGAGCGAACCTGGAGATCGGTCTCAGCGAGGGTAGGCTCCGCCTGGGCAGCGACGTTAGAGCCTTCGGAGTAAGAAAGGACCAGTCCAACGTCTGAGCCAGACTCCGATGCGTCGACGGCGAACAGGCCTGCCGCGCTCGCGACAATCCCGGCAGCTGCAGAGAGGGCGATGAAGACTTTCATCAGTCCTTAGTCGGTCGGGGCAAACCCGACCATCGCCACGGCCCGAGGGCGGTGCGAGTTCGAGTCATTATAGCCCGGGCTCCCTGACGGGCAAACCGGGTTTAATCCTCGCCCTCGCCCTCCTCGCCCTCGTCGAGCGTGGGTATTTGATCCTGCTTGTGGCCGTTGGAACGGACGCAAGCATGGCCCTCGGGACCAACCGGCTCACGGCAGAGGAAGCACAGAGGGCGTCCTCCCGCCACCACGGAATCGGCAACGTCACAGAAGGCCAGCGAGTGCTCGGCCGAGGTGTGGCAACTGAAGGCTGCTGGATCGTCATCGGCGGCCTCCAGCTCATAGGCCTGGAGAATCACACGCTGGGCGGAATCGTCCCAGCCAAGCGCCAGGCGTCCGACGCGGAAATCCAACGTCGACTGCAACGGGAAATCCTGCATCGGAATAGCCGGGTCGAGACCGGGCCCAGGTTCGGCCGAATGTTCGGCCTGCTCGAGCATCTGGCGAATCGCCAGCGATAACGCCTGCAGCTGCTGCTTCTCAAGCCACAGAGAGGCGGTGCGGTCTTCGCTGCGCGCTCTGATCCTGAAGACTCTGTTCCCGGGTTCTCCGATCGCTTCCGAATCGAGTTCGTCTACGTAGCCGAAGTCCACCTTTACCCTTCGGCAATTGTAGGCCGTCAACCCGGAGATGCGGCGAACCCCGGGTCTCCCCGGGGTTCGTCGCACACACACGGGCCACCATGGACCGGAGGCCTAAATCTGACCCTGGCTAGGCGGCTCCAATCGCGCCGCGGCGGCCAAGGTGACGCGTCACACGCGCCGGGTTCGTCATGGGTTCCTTTGTAGGAGCAGGCCGGGCCTCGTCGCACGAGAGCAGCATTACGGCGACGCTGCCGAAGGTTTCCAGCGCCGGGCTGCCATGCACCGGCGCGTCGAGCGCGACGCGGCGCTCGCGGCCCTCGCCGTCGGTAAGGATGAGCTCGCCTTCCGCAAGTCGAGACTCCTCCAACCACGAAGCCGGCACGGTCACCTCGACGTGGTCGTCTGTTTGGTGCGTCTCGGACACGAACTCAATCGAGGAGCGCGGCGAGAGTTGGCGGAGCACGCTTGAGATACTCATTCTGCGTGTCATCTGTAGGCTTCCCTTCCAGATGAACACTACGCCGCGGCGGAGACGACTCCAGTAACAAGCTATTGACGTTCGTATCAGCTTCGTAAATCAGCCTCTAACTGAACTTTCGGCTGCTTGCCGCAGAACCGTGAGAGGTCTGTGCGGGCCACGGACGGCGTAGCTAAGATTGAAATGCGTGGTGGGCGTAGCCGAGCGGTCAAGGCGCCAGGTTGTGGCCCTGGAGAACGAGGGTTCGAATCCCTCCGTCCACCCCAAATAACGCCATATCTTGACGAACCAGCAGCTCTGGTGGAGGCCGAATTGGCCTCCACCGTTCTGTTTGGGGGAAGGCAACGATGAACCGGCTCCTCACTCTTCTCGCGCTGGCAGTGACAGCGACAGCCCTCGTGGCATGCGACGCCTTTGGTTCGGACGATGGTGGAGGCTCCTCGTCCAGTGCGTCGGACGAAGAGGACGACAGCACTGACGACGAGCTTGCGCTCGAGTCCGTTCTGCGGCCCTTCTTCGGCGTCACCAGCGACCAGGATCTGCGGATCGCGATCGGCAGGCTACCAGCGGGATTCCCGGAGGACTTCCCGATCCCGCCCGGCGCCGAGCCGATAACCGGGATCGCCGCCACCCCTGCCTTGAACGGCGCACTGATCGTCACGTTTGAGACCGATGAAGGGCCAGACGAGCTGCTCTCCTTCTATGAGGAAGAGCTCGGCTCAGACGCCGTAGTCAGGCTCGCCCGCGGCGAGAACAACCTCCTTCAGTTCGAGCAGGAGGATGGCCTCAACGGACAGATCATCGTCGGCGAATTCGACGAAGGCAGCGACGAGAGCACGATGATCCTGACGATCGTCCCGCCGGAGGGAGAAGAGCCCGAAGAAACGGCCGAAGAAGGGGAAGAGTTCGCGCTGCCCGAGAGTCTCACCCTGCCATCAGGCTTCCCCGATGACCTGATTCCGCTCTACCCCGACTCCACAGTGATACAGACTGATTTCCAGGCCGGCCAGGGTGAAACCGGTGGCCTGCGGCAGTTCAGCATCACATCCGTGACTGAGGATGACTTCGAGCCGATCATTGAGTTCTACGAGGAGGAGCTCGAGGCTTCTGGCTACACCGTCAGCACCTCGGACGAAGGGAGCGTGGTGCAGATCTCCTTCGAGGATGAAGAGAACCCTGACCTGAGCGGAGTCCTCCAGATCAACGTGTTCGAGCAGGATCCGCAATTGACCGCGATCACCATCCAGGTCGCAGCCGAGACCGAGGACGCCTAGCCCTACTGGATCTGGTCGATCAGCAGCGCCGCCAGACCGAGGAAGGTCAGGAAACCAAGCAGGTCGGTGAGCATCGTTACGAAGATGCCGGCCGCCAATGCAGGGTCGAAGCCAAGGAAGCGAAGAGTCGCCGGCACGAGCACGCCGCCAAGCGAGGCGACGATGCCGACATTCGCCATCATCGCGAGGGTCACCACGACGCCGAGCGTAAAGTTCCCCTCCCAGAGAAAGGCGACCGTTCCAACGACGATGCCCACAGCCAGGCCGTTGCAGAGGCCGATGGCCAGTTGCTTGGCAAGCACCTGCCACGAGTCGCGCAGTTCCATCTCGCCGAGGGCCAGGCTGCGCACGATTATCGTCAGAGTCTGAATGCCGGCATTGCCGCCCTGGCCGGCAATCACCGGCATGAAGACGGCGAGTACGGCAGCCTTCTCGATGGTTCCCTGGAACAGGCTGACCACGACAGCCGCCGACAGCGCCGTGAGGATGTTCACGAGCAGCCAGGGCAGACGCCGCCGAACAGAGATCTGCAGGGGGCTAAACGGCCCCTCGAGGCCGGTGACACCGTGGAGCAGGTACATATCTTCGGTGGCTTCTTCCTCGACGACGTCGATGATGTCGTCCTGCGTGACCACCCCAACCAGCCGGTTCTCTTTGTCGACCACTGGCAGGCTCCGCAGGTCGTAGCGCTCGACCAGGCGGGCCGCTTCCTCCTGGTCGATGTCGGTCGAGACACTGAATGTCTCCTGGCTCATGATTTCTTCCACGCGTGACAGGGCTGGGGCAACGATTAGATTGCGCAGGCTCACAACGCCCTGGAGGTGGTTCTCGTGGTCGACTACGTAGAGGTAGTAGGACTCCTCGGCATCAGGACGCACGAGGCGCAGGTACTCGATCGCCTCATCTGCCGTCATTCCAGCGCGCAGCGTGAGGAAGCCGCGCGTCATGATGCCGCCGGCGCTGTCCTCCTCGTGGGCGAGCAGGGGGACGACCTCAGCGGCGTTCGTCATGGCGCTAAGGGCCATCAGCCGGTCAGCCGGGGGAAGGCTCTGCAGGACGTCAGCAGCGACGTCGCTCTCCATCCGGTCGAGAATCCTGGTCAGCGCTGGGAGAGCGATCAAGGGCAGGAAGTCCTGGAAGTCGTCCTCGTCGAGCCGTTCAAGGACATCGGCCATGACGTCCGCGGGAATCAAGGGGAGGATCCGCCGACGGTTCTCCTCGTCGAGGTCGAGGAGGAGGTCAGCCGCGTCGGCTGGGTGGTAAGCGAGCAGGATGCGGCGAGCGGCGATCAGCCGCCCGTCCGCGATGAGGTCGCGGATCTCTTCCGGTCGAGTGAGAGTTCCTCGCTCCATCTTCGTCCTTGCGTTCGGCGCCTTCGTTCCTCAAAAAGAAAGCCCTTCCAGAAGCGGAAGGACTCAGCGCCGAGGGGACGAGAGACGCCTAGGTTGAGTAAGGTACCGGTTTGTCGGGTTCCATCGCTTCTTGAGTTGAATCTAGGCCTGCGCTGGAAGGGGCGTCAACACGATAAACTTGTAGGGCCACGCCCCGGTAGCTCAACGGACAGAGCATCAGACTTCGGATCTGAGGGTTGGGGGTTCGAATCCCTCCCGGGGTGCCACTTCTAAGACACCTCTGCGGCCTATCCTGCTGTCAGTGCCGCCCGTCACCAACCTAAGCCAGTACGAGGAACTCGCACGCGCCGTCATGGAGCCGGCGGCTTTCGATTACGTCGCCGGGGGTGCCGGCGGCGAGCTCACGCTCCGCGACAACGTCGGCGCCTTCGAACGCCGAAGGCTACGGCCTCGCGTTCTGGTCGACGTGTCCGAGGTCGACACCTCCACTTCGATCCTCGGAGCGCCGTCTACGATGCCAGTTGGGTTGGCGCCAGCGGCACTGCAGGCTGTCATTCATCAGGACGGCGAGGTTGCCTCTGCCCGCGCAGCAGCGCGGGCCGGCGTCATCTTTTGCCTTTCGACACTATCCAGCCGCCCGATCGAGGAGGTCGCCGAGGCGGGCGGCGTGCGCTGGTTTCAGCTCTATGTCCACAAGGATCGAGGAGCGAGCCGCGAGCTCGTGAAGCGCGCCGAGGCGGCTGGCTATAAGGCGTTAGTGCTGACCGTGGACCTCCCCATCACCGGATATCGCGAACGCGATCTGATCACGCGCTTCTCCGTTTCGGCCGAGGCCTACGGCAACCTTCCTTCACTGCCGATCGAGAGTGGCGACCTGCTCTCGACAGTCTCGCGTCTTAACGACCAGTCACTCAGCTGGAAGGACATCGAGTGGCTGCGGGAAATCACCGACCTGCCCATCGTCATCAAAGGGATCCTGAGGGGAGACGACGCCGACGTAGCCGTGAAGAGCGGTGCGGCTGGAGTCGTCGTTTCGAACCACGGCGGCCGACAGCTCGACCGCGCGCTGGCCAGCATCGATGCGCTCGAGGAAGTGGTGTGCGCTGTAGAGGGGAGGGCGGAGGTTTACCTGGACGGCGGCGTCCGGCGCGGCGTTGACGTCGCGACAGCGCTGGCGCTGGGCGCCCGGGCTGTCTTCCTGGGACGCCCATACCTGTATGCCCTGGCTGCTGGAGGCGAGGACGGAGTCGTTGAAGCGCTGAACCTGCTGCGGTCCGAGCTTGTGGTGGCCATGACGCTGCTTGGTGCTCCGAGAGTCTCAGCGATTGAAAGATCCCACGTCGCCTAGGCGAGCGGCGTTTCCAGCTCGAAGACCAGCTCCTCGCCGTCCTCCTCATCCCACTGCACGCCGGTCTGAACGAAGCCGAGCTTACGCACTGTCGCCAGCGATGGCTCATTTGTCGGGCTGACTGAAGCAATGAACCTACGGATGCCGTGCACGGATGTTGCCCAACCCATCATTGCCAGCACAGCCTCTGTCGCATAACCCTGCTGGCGAAAGTCGGGAAAGACCGTGTAACCCATCTCCAGCTTGCCACCCTCTCGTGGAGGGTCGTGAAAGCCGATGTGTCCGATCATCTTTCGTTGGTCTCGCAACACCATCGCCCTGACCAGCCACTGCTGCCAGTCGGGATCCTTGCGCATCTGTCCGAGGCGCAGCTTGAGGAAGCCCTCATCGGCGCCTGGCCAGTCCGCCGGAATGGCGAATCCCCCGGCGTCGGAAGCCGGACCCGGGCCCTCCTCGAGTAGCAGCTCGATGAGCTCGGGCGCCAGGGAGATGAGATCGAGGCGGCTCGACTCTATCGGTGCCACCGGCTCGGTCATAGTGGCTGGAACCCTGGCGAACGCATGGTGCTTAGGATGAACGACACGGGGAGAACAGACCATGACCTATGAGCAGATCCTTGTCGAGCGCAGCGGAGACTTCATCACGATCACGCTGAACCGACCGGAACAGCGAAATCTGCTGTCGACTGCGATGATGCTCGAGCTCACGAGGGCGATCGAGGACAGCGGGGCGAGCGACGCGAGCGGAGTCATCCTCGCGGCGAACGGCCCTGTCTTTAGCGCAGGTCATGACCTCAGGGAGATGTCGGAGGCTGACCTTCTGGAGATGCGACATCTGATGGCGACCTGCACCGGCCTGATGAACTCACTGCAAAGGATCCCGCAGGTAGTCGTGGCCAGCGTGGATGGCCTGGCCACGGCAGCCGGTTGTCAGCTCGTGGCCACGGCAGACCTGGCTGTGGCATCAACCCGGGCAAAATTCGCTACCCCCGGCGGCAAAGGCGGGTGGTTCTGCCACACCCCCCAGGTCGCGGTTGCGCGCAACATTGGCCGCAAGCGTGCCCTGGAGATGGCGCTGACTGGAGACGAGATCGACGCCGAGACGGCGCTGCAGTGGGGACTGGTGAACCGCGTTGTGGAGCCCGCGGATCTGCATGCGGCGACCATCGATCTCTTGGAAAGAGCTACGCGTGGCAGCCCGATTTCCAAGGGCGTTGGCAAACAGACCTTCTATACCCAGGTCGACATGCCGCAGGGGCAGGCCTACACGTATGCCGGCGAGGTCATGGCGGCCACCAGCCAGACGCCGGATGCGCGCGAGCGGATGAACGCCTTTCTCGAGAAGCGCCCGCCAAAGTTCCCAAGGACATGAAGTCACCCACCACTCGCTCCGAGGGCATCGAGGCCGTCGAACATCAATTGCTGCCGTCGGTAATGATCGAGGGCCAGCGCAGCACAAGCAGCATGGCCGAAGCCCTGGAGGAGCACAACGTCCCGGCAGTGAGTGTGGCCGTGATCGCCGAGGGCCGGATCGAGTGGGCGCACGCCTGGGGCCGGACAACGGCTGACGGATCTTTGGCGAACAGCGAAACGCTGTTTCAGTCGTGCTCGATCAGCAAGCCTGTCGCGGCGCTGACCACGCTGCGGTTGGTGGCCTCGGGCGCCCTCGACCTGGACGCGGATGTCGACTCACTCTTGAGGTCATGGCACATACCGGACAATCCCCACACGGCAGGCAACCCGGTGACGCCCCGATGGCTGATGAGCCACCGCGCCGGCTTCAACGTTCGTGGTTTCCCGGGATACGCGATCGGGAGCCAGGTCCCGACACTCGGACAGATCCTGCGTGGCGAGCCGCCCGCCAACACGGACGCGCTGCAAGTCGAGACGGCGCCGGGAACCGCGTTCAGATACTCCGGCGGCGGCACGCAGGTGCTGCAGCAACTACTTGAGGATCTGAGCGGCCTTCCTTACTCCGACCTGGCGAAGCGCGAGGTCCTCGATGTCGCCGAGATGACCGTAAGCACCTACGAGCCTTCGCCGGAGGCAGCCGCGTTTGGCCACCTCGCCAGCGGGGAACCAATGGAAGGCGGTTACGGTATCCAACCCGAGCTTGCGGCCGCCGGCCTGTGGTCAACGCCGTCAGACCTGGCCGGCCTGGCGATCTCGATGCAGCGGGCCTACGCGGATGACGGTGGGATTATTCCGCGCCAACTGGCAAGAGCCGCGCTTACTCCAGTCGGCGACGGCCCTACCGGCCTGGGATTCTTCCTTGAAAGCGACGGCGACAGGCTCCGCTTTTCCCACAACGGCGGCAACACCGGATTTCGTTGTCACCTCGAGGCCTACGCTTCGCTCGGCCTTGGCGCCGCCGTCATGACAAATTCCGACAACGGCCAGATACTGGTCAACCGCATCTTCAACACCATTGCCGATACCTACGGCTGGCCAGGCTTCCTGACCGAACGGAAGGTTGTCAGCGTCGGCCAGGAAGTGCTCGATCGCTATAGCGGCAGCTATCTTCTGCGCCTCGATGAAGCTCCCGACGGAATCCCCATCAAGGTCGCCGTGGGCGATGGCCTCCTGACTTTCGAATCGCCCCTCGGCCCGGGAAAGCTGCTCGCCGAGTCCGAGACCAGGTTCTTCGGCACCCAGTTGCCGGTGGAGGTCGAGTTCCATCGAGAGGATGGACAGGCCAGCGGTTTCACCCTTGTCTTCGGGGGAACGACGACGATGGAGGCCACCCGAACGGACCTACAGCCGTAACCCGACGCTATCCTTGCCGGATGCGTCCAACCGTCGAGGCACTGCTTGGCTGAGATCGCCGCGGTAGCCGGTCCGCGTGTAGAAGAAAGCACCCGTAACCCGTTCGCCAGCTCTGACTACCGCAGGTGGTGGCTGGCCACAGTATTCGCCGGGCTCGGTGTGGGCATCCAACTGGTGACCGTACCTCTCTTCGTACGTGACAGGGTGGACCCTGACTACCGGGCGATCGCGCTAGCCGCCGCGCTGATTTGTCAGACGCTCCCTGCCGCGCTGCTGGTCCTTATCGGCGGAGTGGTAGCGGATCGCGTCGAGCGACGGCGAATCCTGGTGCGAACGTACGCCGCGGCGGCAGCAGTATCGACGGTCTACGTATTCCTCATTGCCAGCGACTTCGAGGCCGTCTGGCCAGTCTTTCCACTGGCGACTGTGATCGGCGCCGCAAACGCATTCACGCAGCCGACTCGCAACGCCATGATCCCGCAGATGCTGTCTCCGTCGCAGCTACAAAACGGCGTGATCCTGGGCACGGCAGCCTTCGTGGCCTCAATGCAGTTCGGAGGTCCCGCGATTGGTGGCATCGTTGCCGACGGCCCGGGACTTGGGGTCGCGTTTGGTCTCGAGGTACTGTTCCTGGCGCTCGCAGCCCTGGTCATTTCTCGCGTCGCCACGGACGTGCCCGAGCCCAGCGGGCGGGACATTAAGGGAGATCTGCTGGACGGGATGAACTACGCCAGGCGCGATCCGCTGATCCTGGGCCTGCTGGCGATCGCCTGCCTTCCCGGGATCTTCTTCATCGCTCCGTTCACCGTGACCATCGTGCTGATCGTCGAGGACGTCCTGAAGGAGAGTGACAAGTTTGTCGGGCTGCTCACAGCGTCGTTCGGTGTTGGTGTTGCGGCCGGCTCGCTCGCGCTGACGGTCGCGCGCTTTCCGCGCCGAGGTCTCGCCCTGCTTTGCTCGGCTGTGAGCGGAGGACTCATTCTGATCGCATATGGATTCAGTGAGTCCACAGCGCTATCGATGGCGATCCTCTTCGTCTGGGGTCTCGGGGCAGCGGTGTTCATCAACCTGGCAGTAGCGCTGCTGCAGGAGAACGCTGACGC
This sequence comes from Dehalococcoidia bacterium, assembly GCA_035711945.1. Classification (GTDB taxonomy): domain Bacteria; phylum Chloroflexota; class Dehalococcoidia; order WHTO01; family WHTO01; genus DASTBR01. The sequence continues at coordinate 1,213 of DASTBR010000139.1, read as the reverse complement.
CGCGGTGATGGGACGCGTGATGAGTATGTACAGCCTCGCGTTCATGGCTGCCCTGCCCATCGGCTATCTGCAAGCAGGGATTACGGCCAGCCTCTTTGGCCCGCAGGCGGCGCTCGTGGCGAGCGGGATGATCGTCGCCGGCATCGGGCTCGGATTTCTTCTCTTCCTGCGACCAGTGCGCGAACTCCGGTAGCCGCAAGTTGTCGCCTTAGGATCTGCTGGTATGCCAGCGGTCTCACCATCGGAAGCCGAGAGGCCACTGGTCCTTGTCCTCGACGCCGGAACCTCATGGGTACGGGCGGCGATCCACGACGCGTTGGCACGTCCGGTTGAGGGATGGGAAGCTCGACGCTCCCACCCAACCGTTTACAGCGACGACGGCGGAGTCGAGAAAGATCCGGAGAACACGTTATCCCTGGTCGTCGAGGTCATCGACGAGGTGCTTGCGGAGGCGGCCGGCCATTCTGGACGCATAGTGGCGGTCGCCATGGCTGTGCTGGCATCCAGCCTGGTGGGGGTCGACGCCAGCGGGCGTGCTGTGTCGCCGCTATACCTCTACTCCGACACGCGGCCCTCGGCTGAAGTCGAGGTTCTCCGCCAGCGCCTGGACGAAGAGCGTTTGCATCAGCGGACGGGCTGTCGAATTCACACAAGCTATCTGCCCGTGCGCTTCCTCTGGCTTGCCCTCAGTCAGCCGGCTGTCAGCAGGGCCAGCGAGCGCTGGATGGCGCTGCCGGACTTCATCTACAGCCGCCTGCTGGGTCGCACGACCTGCAGCCTATCGATCGCGTCGTGGTCGGGCCTGCTGGACGGCTCTTCGCTCAACTGGGACCAGGAGCTTCTGCAGACACTGCAGGTCGATGCGCAGCGGCTCACAGCGATCGGCGAGGAGCCGATCGAAGGGCTCATCGAGCCCTTCGCCAGCCGCTGGCCCGATCTTGCGAGGGTTCCGTGGTTTCCCGCCTACGCCGACGGCGCCGCGAGTAATGCCGGCAGCGGCTGCGTCACTCCGGACACGGTCGCGCTCTCCTTGAGCACGACCGGCGCCCTACGCACAGTGGCGGCCACGCCGCCGGTCGACCTGCCGATGTCGCTCTGGCGCTATCAACTGGATGCACACCGGGCTCTAGTCGGCGGCGCGATTAACGAGGGCGGAGGGCTCATCCGCTGGGCCAACAGAATCCTCAAGAGCGGTGAAGCAAGCGACCCGGCA
>DASTBR010000138.1:0-2046 GCA_035711945.1 Dehalococcoidia bacterium | reverse complement strand
CGACAGCAATGCCCCTCTGCGCACTGACCTCAAGCCCGTTTCGATCACGCAGCCGGAGGGTCCCAGCTTCACTGTTGACGGCAACGAAGTGCGCTGGCAGAAGTGGAGCTTCCGCGTTTCCCAACACCCAACGGAGGGACTCGTTCTGCACACCGTGGGTTACGAGGACGGCGGCAAAGTAAGGCCGATCCTCTACCGAGCGGCACTGTCGGAGATGGTCGTGCCCTACGGCACGATCTCACCCATGCACTTCTGGAAGAATGCCTTCGACGCAGGCGAGGTTGGCCTGGGCAAGTGCGTCAATTCGCTCGAGCTGGGCTGCGACTGCGTCGGCGAGATCTACTACTTCGACTGCGACTTCGCTGACGGCGAAGGCCAGCCCGACCACCGGCCGAACGCCATCTGCATGCACGAGGAGGACTACGGAGTCCTCTGGAAGCACTTCGACGTCTATACAGGTAAGTCTGAGGTGAGACGCTCGCGGCGGCTCGTCGTCTCCTCCTTCCACACGGTCGGAAACTACGACTACGGCTTCTTCTGGTACTTCTACCTGGACGGCACCATCCAGCTTGAGATCAAGCTGACCGGCTTCATGCAGACGATGGCCGTCGACGGCGATGCGCCCGGCGCTGCAGTCGTCGCGCCCAACCTGGCGGCGCCGCATCACCAGCATCTCTTCAACTTCCGGCTTGATTTCGACGTCGACGGCACCGCCAACACGGTCTACGAGGTCGATGTGGAGGCCCTGCCCGAAGGCGAAGACAACCCATACTCCAACCTCTTCGAGCCGACGTTGACGCCGCTGCGCTCGGAGCGGGAAGCGCAGCGCGTAGTCGATCCGTTCAAGAGCCGAACCTGGCGCGTCGTCAACAACTCCTCGACAAACCGGCTGGGCCAGCAGACGGGCTACCGTCTGATCCCGAACTCCACTCCTACGTTGTTCGCCGGTCCGCGCTCCGCGGTCTCGAAACGCGCCGCCTTCGCGACGAAGAATCTCTGGGTTACGCCCTACAGCGCGGCGGAGATGCACGCCGCGGGCGACTTTCCCAATCAGCATCCTGGCGGCGCCGGCCTAGCCGAGTGGACGAAAGCAGATCGCCCAACCGAAGACACGGACGTCGTCCTCTGGTACACGTTTGGCCTCAGCCATATCGCGCGCACCGAAGATTGGCCCGTAGTGCCGGTCGAGTACGCAGGCTTCGTGCTCCAGCCCTTCAATTTCTTCGACCGCAACCCGGCGATGGACGTCCCGCCGCCGGGCGCGAACGGTCACTGCCACGACGACTAGGAGATCTGAGCTGCCGCGTCTTGAAGGCAAGGTCGCCATCGTCACAGGCGCCGGTCAGACGCCCGGCGAGACGATTGGCAATGGCCGCGCCACCGCGATCCTCTTCGCTCGAGAGGGCGCGCGCGTGCTCCTGGTCGATCGCGACCTGGCTTCGGCGCAGGAGACCCAGTCTCTGATCGAGGCCGAGGGCGGCGACGCAGCCGCCTGCCAGGCCGACGTCAGCAGCGAGGATGACTGCCGAGCGATTGTGCAGGACTGCCTCGCGCGCTATGGCAGGATCGACATTCTTCACAACAACGTCGGCATCGGCGCCGGGGACGGCAGCGCAACGACGATCGACGAGGCGACCTGGCAGCGCATCCTCGACGTTAACCTCACCAGCGTCCTGCTCATGTCCAAGCACGTCCTGCCGGCGATGCGCGAGCAAGGCGGTGGTGTCATCACAAACGTTTCGTCGCTCGCTTCAGTGGCTGCTACGCCGATGGTCGCCTACAAGGTGTCCAAGGCGGGGGTAAACGCCCTGACGCAGCAGATTGCCGCCTCGAACGCCCGCCACAACATCCGCTGCAACGCTATTCTCCCCGGGCTGATCAACACACCGATGGCGGTCGAAGGCTATTCGCAGGCCCGCGGCCTGCCCAGGGAAGAGATCATCAGCGAGCGCGACCAGCGGGTACCGCTTGGTCGGAAGTTGGGCACGGCATGGGACGTGGCCAATGCCGCCCTCTTTCTCGCCTCAGACGAAGCAAAGTTCATCA
>DASTBR010000137.1:0-18962 GCA_035711945.1 Dehalococcoidia bacterium | reverse complement strand
CCGGTTTTCGCGTCGACGCCTCCTACGAGCGTCGTTGTCGGCGAGCAGTATCTCTATCACCCGTTCGCGACTGGCAACCCCAGCCCGACGCTATCCCTAGTCGACCCGCCTGCAGGCATGACGCTCAGTCCATTCGGCCTGCTCTCCTGGACGCCCACTGCTGGCCAGGCCGGCGAGCACGAAATCACGATTGAGGCGACAAACTCAGGCGGCACCACTCCACACGTTTGGACAATCGATGTGACGGTGCCACCGCCGGTACAGCTCTACTTCGCCCTCCAAAACGCTCAGACCCTCAACGGCGTCAGCATGGCCGACGAGGACATAGTCTTCTTCGACGGCGCCACTTTCTCCCGTTTCTTCGACGGGAGCACTCAAGGAATAGGAAGCTTCGTTATCGATGCTTTTGACATCGTCAGCAGCAACGAAATCCTCTTCTCCTTTACAGGAACTGGTAGCGTCGACGGCGTCAGCTTTGACGACTCTGATGTCCTGAAGTTCACCGCCAGTACCGGCGTGTTCACGATGTACTTCGACGCCAGCGACGTCGGGCTCGCCAGCAGCACCTTCGGCGCCGAAGAAGACGTCGATGCAGTCCAGCTCCGGGAGGACGGCCATCTTATCGTCTCTACCAACTCAAACTTCAGCGTAACGGGCGTATCGGGAGTCGCGCAGGACCTCATCCGCTTCATCCCCACGTCGACAGGCCCAAACACCGCGGGGACCTGGGCGATGTACTGGGACGGCAGCGATGCAACAGTCGGGCTGACGCAAACCGGCGAGAACATCGACGGCGCCTCGCTCGCCGATGGCGACCTCTACCTCTCGACAAGTGGCGATTTCTCTGTGGGCGTCTCCGGTGACAACAAGGACGTCTTCGTCTGCCGATCCCCGAATCCGGGCGGCAATAGCAACTGTGGCCTGTGGGAGCTGTTCTTCGACGGCAGTGATGCCGGAATCGGCGGTACCAACAACGTCAACGCCATCGACATACCTGACGTCCCCGTCGCGCCGAACATTACCTCAGCGGCTCCAGAGACGGCAACTGTCGGCGTGGAGTACTCCTATCAGGCAACCGCTTCCGGCACAACGCCCATCACCTGGTCGCTGGACGGTGAGCCGTCCGGCATGAACATCGACGCCAACAGCGGGCTGGTCACGTGGACGCCGGTGCTGGCGGATGTCGGCCTCAGTCCGCATGACGTCACTATCGAGGCCACCAATAGCGCCGGCAGCGATTCGCAGCCCTGGCAGATCACGGTCAGCCCACCGCCTGCACCGGACATCACATCGACCCCCGGCTTGGCGGCGACAGTCGATGTCGAGTACTCCTACCAGGCCGCCGCCAACGGGGCACCACCAATCACATGGGAGCTGACGACTGCACCGGCGGGTATGGTTGTTAACGGCACAGGCCTGGTCACCTGGACACCGGACTCCGGTGACGTCGGTGACCACAATGTCGTCTTGGAGGCGACCAACGACGGCGGCACCGACGCCCAGCCGTGGACCGTGTCGGTGGGGACGGCTCCACCGGTCCAGTTCTATTTCACAATCGCCGGATCCACGACTCTAGGCGGCGTCAACATCCAGGACGACGACGTGGTGGCATACCATGGCGGGACGAACTATTCGCTGTTCTTCGATGGCGGCGATGTTGGGATCGGCTCCCTGGCCATCGACGCCCTGGAGATCATCGATAGCGATGAAATGTTACTCTCCTTCGCCACTCAAGGTTCCGTGCCAGGAATTGGCGGAACCACCGACGATTCGGACATCGTCAGGTTCACGGGAACGTTCGGGACCAGCACGAGCGGGACGTTCTCGATGTTCTTCGATGGCAGCGACGTTGGCCTGGACCAGGACAGCGAAGATGTAGACGCACTGCACCGCATAAACAGCAGCCGCATCGCCCTGTCTACTACCGGCTCGGTCACCACATCGAGCGGTTTTACCGCGGTCGGCCAGGACCTAATCCGCTTTATATTCGCCGACGGGTCGGGCGGCGAGAACACCGCCGGCACCTGGCGCCTATGGTGGGACGGCAGTGACGTGGGGCTCACAAATACTAGTGAGAACCTCGACGCCGCCAGCCTGTCAGCGGGGAAGCTCTACCTCTCTGCTACGGGCGCATTCGCTGTTACCGGAGCCAGTGGCGGGGGCGAAGACATCTTCGTCTGCGAAAGCCCAACTACGCTAGATCCAAGCGCCTGTGGACTGTGGAGCCTTTTCTTAGACGGGAGCGCCCTAGGACTGAGCATCAACATCGTCGCCGTCGAGCTGCCCTGAAAGTCGCTCCCGGTAAGCTGAGCTACAGGGACTGAATCTATCGACGTTGAGCTGCTGCTTCTGCTGTCCTTCGCTTCCTTCGGGACCGCTACCGGCGTTTATTTCTTCAACGATAAGCTTGAGAAGATGCTGAACCAGGAACGGCTTCCGCCCCTCCGCTGGTTGTCAGCTCTGCTCGTTGCTTTGGCCGCCGTTTTGTTGCTTCTCGCGTTGATCGCGGCGCTCTAACCCTCTACCTCGGTGTCTTCGTCGAACGGGTCGACCTCATGGCTGGCGCCTCCGCTGGTTGAGTCTGCGCCTGCCTGCGAGGTTTCGCGCTGGGCCGCCGTCTCTACGTCAGGCATCTGAGATCGCGCCACGTCTGAGCCGCCGCCCGGCTGAGCATTCTTGCCTTGCTCCAGCCGGTCGTCGCTTGTGTCGGCGCCGAGATCGCCAGAGCGTCCCGATTCGGTCCGGGCTTGTTGTGCCTCGTTGGTTAGCTCATCCTGGTCGTCTGTTCGGTCGTTCATAAGGCCTCAGGCGTTGCCAACGTCCTCCAGCGCATCGCCGCCGGCAGTCGCGACGTCGCCGTCTTCGAAGCCTTCCTGAGTGCGGTCCTGAGCCCACTCCTCGCCTTCCTCCAGCGCTTCGTCGGCTCGGTCGCCGATCGACTGCGGACGCTCGCTAGCCTCCAGTCCTGACATCGCTCGGTCTGCAGCCTCGTCGACGTCACCTGTCCTGTCACGCTCGCTCATAGTGGTTGCTCCTTGTGAATCTGGGTGGCGGGGCGTAGTGAAGGTAGGCAGGACTTGAAACAGAACCGGCAAACAGTCGTCTGACGGCGTTGCAATCATGTCAATGCCGATAGACTCGGCAGCATGGAACGCCGCCTGCCGTCGGTGGACAGACTGTTGCGGATGACTGAGCTGGAGTCGCTGGCCATCCGAGAGGGCCAAGGGCCGACAACTGACCTGGTTCGTGAGATCCTGGCGGAGCACCGCGCCCGATCGTCCGCGCCATCCATACCCGATCTGACGGCAGAGATCGTTGGCCGCGCGCCCACGTACTTCCGGCCATCGTTGCGACCTGTGATCAACGCGACGGGCGTAATCATCCATACCAACCTCGGCCGGGCGCCCCTTTCCGATGAGGCGTTGGAGGCGATGACCTCGGTCGGCCGGGGATACTCGAACCTCGAGTTCGATCTCGAGGATGGCGGCCGAGGCTCTCGTACTGTGCACCTGGAGAAGAGCATCGTCTCGGTCACGGGCGCTGAATCAGCGATGGCGGTGAACAACAACGCCTCTGCGCTGCTGCTGGTTCTCAGTGCGCTTTGCAGTGAGCGCGAGGTCGTGATCTCGCGCGGCCAGGCCGTCGAGATCGGCGGCGGGTTTCGCATACCCGATGTCATGAAGCAGTCGGGCGCTCGGCTGGTTGAGGTCGGGACCACGAATCGCACTTACCTCTCTGACTACGAAGCGGCGATTGGCAACGAGACCGCCGCCTTGATCCGCGTTCACAGCAGCAATTTCCGGGTCGTCGGGTTCACAAGCAGCGTTGAGGTCGCGGAGCTGGTCTCCCTCGCCCAGCGGAAGCGCATCATCGTTCTCGATGACCTGGGTAGCGGCTGCCTGTTGGACACGCGCCAGTTCGGTCTGGGCCACGAGCCGACCGTGCAAGACAGCGTGGCGGCCGGCGCCGACCTCGTCATGTTCTCCGGAGACAAGCTGTTAGGTGGGCCGCAGGCCGGGCTCATCGCCGGCCGCAGGAAGTTAATCGAACAGTTGAAGAAGCACCCGCTGGCCCGCGCGTTGAGGATGGACAAGGCGTCGATCGCCGCACTGAATGCCACCTTACGGCACTACCAGCGAGGCGAGGCACTAACCCGGATTCCCGTCTGGAAGATGATCGCCATGTCGGCTCGCGATATCGAGCGGAGGGCGCGGCGCTGGCAGCGCGCCGTGCCACGCATCAGTACGCTCGTGTCCGGAAAGTCGATGGTCGGGGGCGGCAGCCTCCCCGAAGAGTCACTGCCAACGACGTTGGTGGCGATCTCAGAAGCCGAAGGCATCCGAACCGATGAGATTGCCCGCAACCTGCGGGCCCTGCCTCGATCGATCGTGGCGAGAGTCGCGCGGGACCACGTCCTGCTGGACCCGCGCACCGTAGACCCTCGCGACGATCGCTACGTTGTTAGTGAGCTGGCGAAGCTGTCTGCGACAGCGCTGCCTAGCTGAGACAATCGCAACGGTGAGTGATCAGACAACCCTGGCAACGCCTGCGCTTGGCGATCTCGACCTTGAACTACTGCGCCAGCACGGACACGAGGTCGTCGACTGGATAGTCGAATATCTCGGCAATCCAGAAGCGTGGGACGTCCTGCCCAAGACGCGGCCTGGCGATGTGAAAGGCGCGTTACCTGCGACGGCGCCCGAAGAGCCGCAGGAACTGGGCGTAATCCTGGACGACTTCAGGCAGCTTATCGCACCCAACATGACTCACTGGAACAATCCGGGATTCATGGCCTACTTCAGCAGCAGCGCCTCTACTCCCGGCATCCTGGCTGAGATGCTGACGGCCAGCCTGAACGTGAACGCCATGCTCTGGCGAACATCCCCTGCGGCTACAGAGCTGGAGGAGGTCACCCTTGAGTGGCTGAAGGAGATGCTGGGCCTGCCGGCGGCCTTTGACGGCTCCCTCGTCGACGGAGCTTCGATGGCCAACTTCCTGGCGCTCGCCGCTGCGCGCGAGTGGATCGGCATGGGCGTACGCGAGCAGGGGATGGCCGGACGTGACGACCTCGCAGCACCCGTTATGTACACTTCTGCCCAAGCTCACTCGTCGATGGAGAAGGCCGCGCTGACCGCAGGTCTTGGCCAGGACAACGTCCGATTGATCGCGACGGACTCTGAATTCCGAATGAAACCTTCAGCCCTGGAGGAAGCGATCGCAGCAGACGTTCGCGTCGGGCGCCGGCCGTTGTTCGTCGGCGCCACCGTCGGGACTACGTCGAGCTCGTCGATAGACCCGCTCAAGGAGATCGCGGCAATTGCGCGAGGGCATGGAGTCTGGCTACACGTTGACGGCGCATACGGCGGGACTGCCGCTCTGCTACCCGAGAAGCGTTGGGTCCTCGATGGAATCGAAGACGCGGATTCGTTCGTCGTGAACCCGCACAAGTGGATGTTCACGCCGATCGACTGCAGCGCCCTCTACACCAGGCATCCAGAGGCGCTTAGGGGCGCATTCAGTCTTGTACCCGAATACCTGCGAACCAGCGAGAGCGAGTCAGGCGTCCGCGACTACATGGACTACGGCGTCCAGCTCGGGCGGAGGTTCCGAGCGCTCAAGCTGTGGTTTGTCATCCGAGCGTTCGGCGTGGAGGGACTGCGCGAGCGCGTGCGGGAGCACATGCGGCTGGCATCGGAGCTTGCCGCCTGGATAGACGAATCGGGTCGGTTTGAGCGCCTGGCGCCAGTCCCATTGAGTGTTGTCTGCTTCCGCTACAACCCAGGTGATTGCGAAGAGGCTCGCCTCGAGCGGTTGAACGCGCAGCTCATGGAAGGCGTTAACTCCTCGGGCAGGATCTTTATCTCGCACACCAAGCTCGACGGGAAGTACGCGCTGCGGATCCAGATCTCCCAACTCAGGACGAGCGAGAGGCACGTAGAGCTCGCGTGGCGTCTGCTCAACGCCGAAGCGGACAAGCTCAAATAGCGCGGCGCTGGCCATCCGGAGGCTAGCTATCCTGAAGTCGCCATGTGGGACAGACTTGCCGACATTGAGCGTCGTTACGAAGAACTGACGCGCGAGATGGGCGATCCGGAGATCGCCGGGGACTATGAGAGGCTGCGCGAACGGATCCGCGAGCGCGAAGGCATCGAGGAGGTCGTCTCAGCCTACCGCGCATACCGCGAGGCCGATCAACAGCTGGTCGACGCCCGACAGCTCGTTGAAGAGTCGACAGATCCGGAACTCTTATCGCTTGCCCGAGCGGAGGTAGAGACACTCAGCGAACACCGTGAGGGTCTCTCTGAACGTCTGAAGATTCTCCTGCTACCGCGTGATCCCAATGATGCGAAGAATGTGATCGTCGAAATCCGAGCCGCCGCTGGTGGCGACGAGGCCGCACTTTTTGCCGCGGATCTCTATCGCATGTACACGCGTTATGCCGACCGCAAGGGCTGGTCGTACGACGTACTCTCAGCCAACGAGACGGGGATCCAGGGCTTCAAGGAAGTCGTCTTCGAGGTGGCGGGGGAGGGCGCGTATTCGCGATTGAAGCATGAGAGTGGCGTGCACCGGGTCCAGCGCGTGCCCGAAACCGAGGCGCAGGGGCGGATCCACACATCGACGGCGAGTGTCGCGGTGCTGCCAGAAGTCGACGAGGTTGAGATCGAGATCGATCGCAATGACGTTCGCGAGGACGTCTATCACTCGGGCGGCGCCGGTGGTCAGAACGTCAACAAGGTTGCCACGGCCATCCGTCTAACACATCTGCCAACCGGGATCGTCGTCACATGTCAGGACGAGCGCTCACAGCTCAAGAACCGGACCAAGGCTTATGCCATCTTGCGCGCACGCCTTTACGACCTCGAGCAGGAGAAGCAGCTCAGCGGCGTTAGTGAGTCGCGGCGAGCGCAGGTCGGGCGGGCTGACCGCTCTGAGAAGATCCGCACCTATAACTTCCCGCAGGACCGGCTGACCGATCACCGGATCGGGCTCACCGTCCACAACCTGCCGGGCATCATGGACGGCGAGCTCGACGCGATCATCGACGCCGTGGCGACCAACCAGCAGGCAAAGCTCCTCCAGGAGCAAATCGCCTGAGCGCGCGAATGCGGTGAGCGCTACAGGCGCTACAGAACTTCAAGACCAAAGCCAGCCGGCTTCTCGGCTCGCCCGGCGCCTCGGGACCCGAGATGCCGTAGTCATCGGGTTGGGCTCGATGATCGGCGCCGGCGTCTTCGCGGCGATCGGGCCTGCCGCTGAGGCCGCCGGATCAGGACTACTTATTGGGCTCGTCATTGCCGCGGTCGTGGCGTATTGCAACGCCACGTCGTCCGCCCAACTGGCTGCGCTCTACCCGGAGTCCGGTGGCACATATATCTACGGCCAGAGACGACTCACTGAGTTCTGGGGCTTCCTGGCCGGTTGGAGTTTTGTCATTGGCAAGGTTGCCAGCTGCGCCGCGATTGCGCTTACATTCGGCGCCTATGTCGACGACGACAGCGCCCGCCCACTGGCGGTGGCAGCTGTGATCGTGATGACGGCGGTCAACTACGCCGGCGTGGAGAAAACCGCCCATGTGACTACCCTGCTCGTTGCTGTAGTGCTGGCTTCGTTGGCGGGAGTTGTCGTTGCCTGTGTTGCAGGCGGCCAGGTACAAGCTGACCACGTCACGCCCCTGCTGGGTGACGGTGGGATCGATGGCATACTGCAGGCCGCCGGGTTGCTCTTCTTCGCCTTCGCGGGATATGCCCGCATCGCGACGCTAGGTGAAGAAGTGCGCGATCCCGAAAGGACGATCCCCACAGCGATACCGCGTGCCCTCGGAATCACCCTGCTGATCTACGCTTTGGTCGCCTTGGCCGCGCTCGTAGCCGTGGGTCCCGAGGTCCTGGCGCAGGCGGATGCACCACTGGTTGCGGCAGTAGAAGCAGGTGACCTCGATTGGGCAAGTCCTGTCGTCAGGATCGGCGCGGCGACGGCCACACTTGGCGTGCTGTTGTCACTCTTAGCCGGAGTGAGTCGAACGACATTCGCGATGGCAGCGAACGGCCACCTACCGCGCTGGCTGGATGCCGTGCACCCATCGCGACGCGTGCCCCACCACGCGGAGCTCCTCATCGGTGCCGCGGTCGCGGTCCTCTCGCTAACGCTCGACCTGCGCGGCGCAATTGGCTTCAGCTCCTTCGCAGTCCTTGTGTACTACGCAATCGCCAATGCCTCAGCATTTACGCTGTCAGGCGATCAGCGCCGATGGCCGCGTTGGCTCACCGTGCTGGGCTTTTCTGGATGCCTGATCCTCGCGTTTAGCCTCCCGTGGGAGTCGCTTGTTGCCGGAGCCGTATTGGTGGCGCTCGGTGCGACTGCCTACTGGGCTCGGTTCGGCGGCGGCCGCTGAAGTGGTCAGCTATGGCCAACTGGCGGCCGAGAGTGCGGCGAAGCTTGACCAGGTAGGGATTCCCAAGTCCCGCCTCGAGGCTGAGGTTCTCGTGGCCCATGCCGCGGGGCTGATTCGAACGGCCCTTCTGGCACGCCTTAGAGAAGAGGCGCCCTCCGACATCGTGAGCCGCGTGGATGCGCTGCTCGCGCGTCGCGTAGAGCGCGAGCCGCTGGCCTATATCGTCGGGCGGCGGGAGTTCTACGGCCGCGACTTCGTTGTCAATCCGCACGTCCTGATTCCGCGATCGGAAACGGAGCTGCTCGTGAGCACAGCGTTGGATCTTCTCGGCGACGTCCCAAATCCCGTCATCTTCGACGTCGGAACTGGCTCCGGGGCGATCGGCCTATCGATACTCGCTGAGACAACTGATTCCCACCTGGTAGCTACCGATATCTCGAGAAACGCCCTGAGAGTAGCCAGTCTCAACGCAGGTGGCGTTGGCGTGGCCGATCGCGTCGACTTCGTCATCTGTGACCTTCTCAATGGCGTGGCTAGACCACCTGGCTCCAGCGTGTTGCTAACGGCCAATCTTCCCTATGTCCCAGCGGGGCGGGCCCCGTCACTCGAGCCCGAGGTTGCCCGCTTCGAACCGGCAATCGCCCTCTTCAGCGGCGAGGGCGGGCTCCACGTCATTCGTGGGCTGATTTCAGCTCTCGATGGGTTCTTGTTGCCGGGCGAATACGCACTGTTGGAGCTTGACGAGAACCAAGGCGAGGAAGGATTGAGAATGGCGCGTGAGTTGTTGCCCGGATTCGAGAGCGCAATTAAACAGGATTCCTCGGGGCATGACCGCATGCTGCAGTTGTTAAAGCGCGTAGGCATTTAAGCTACCTTTTGCCCAGATCCCGTGGTACCGTAGAGGAAGGCGTGCTGAGTCGCGTCTCCCGCCGGCAAGGGTCGCACCCTGCCTTTAACGGATCGCCAGGCTACTCGGAGATCCGTCACTCCCTGGTCCAAGGCAAACATCGCAGCCGAGCCTTTGTGCCCGGATGAGAGTCAACGTGCCGGCGGTAGTAGAGGAGGGTTTGATGAAGAAGTCGAAGTCGCTGCTGCTGGTCGCGTGTGTGGGACTGGCAGCCTTCGCGCTGGCGGGCTGTACGCAGCCAGCTTCCACAGTGGGCCCTGTCAGTATCGTGGAGCAGTTCCAGCAGCCGCGGGCTGAGAACGCAGCGTTCAAGGCTGAGACGGCGCGGGTAGCTCTGACCTACTACACCTGCGAAGACGGATTCTGCGGTAGCACCGCAAGCGGAACTACCGTTCACCTGGGTACGGCGGCCTGCGACCGTGATTGGATGGGTCGCCGTTTCGTAATCCACGGAGACCCGAAGGGGCTGACATACACGTGTGAGGACACCGGCGGGGCTGTGGACGGAAACCACGTCGACATCTGGTTTGCAACGCATGCTGAAGGTCGCACGCTGATCAGTGCCGTCGGCACTATGGCAACCATCGAGTTTCGTTAGCAACGCAAGGATCGTGGAGAAGGGGGCGCTTTCGCGCCCCCTTCTCATTAACCTGCCCGGTCTTCGGTCGGAATGGGCACGGCCGGCTCCTCGGTCGTGGGAATGTCGGCGATGTGGGCTGAATCGTTGTAGCTCAACAACACCCAGCGGGCCGGATGCTCTCGCGGCGGAGCGTCGAGAGTGGGGTGGTCATATGACCACCGCGTGATCGATGTGTTGGCCGTGCGAAATCCCAGCCCATACGTGTTGCCGACGCCCATGAACTGGTAGAAGCAGCCATCGATGAAACCGCCATGAGTCACGGCAACGATCGTCTGCCCTGGATGTGAGTCGCGCAGCTGGTGCATCATCCGGCCGACACGCAAGAGAAACTCTGCCCAGCTCTCACCCCCCGGCGACATCGGCTGGTGAGGATTGCGGAAATCAGGCCTGCCGTACGTTTGAATAAGGGCCTCCCAGGTGAGTCCATCGGCTTCGCCGGGGCGAAGCTCCTGCAGGTCGTCCTCAAAGTTCACCGGCAGGTCGAGCGCGCTGGCGACTCGTTCAGCGGTCTCGCGCGCTCTTGGCAACGTGCTCGAGTAAAGCACGTCGGCTGGGATCGCCTCGGACTTGAGCCGCTCCCCAAGCCTGTCCGCCTGCTCACGCCCGAGGGCAGTGAGGCCGACGTCGCCCTTCATGCCCCCGACGATAGGCTCAACATTGGCCCGCGACTGGGCGTGGCGGATCAGATAGATGAGGGTCTCGGCCATTGGATACTCTGATTCTAGAATGGGTGGGCCGTCCGATTAGATCGACCAATCAGGCGGACGACGAGAGGATCTGCGGAGTGATTGAGAAGCTTGGGGACGGTGAGTTTCGTCTGAGTCCGCCGCTCAGCGACGACGACGTGCTGCAGCTGAAGGTCGGCGACCGCGTCAAGGTAACGGGCACCATTTACGGGGCACGGGATGCCGCGCACAAGAGGTTCATAGCGGCCCTCGACGCCGGCGAATCCTTACCATTCGATGTCAAGGGACAGATCATCTATTACGTGGGGCCGACACCAGCGCGGCCTGGACGCAATGTCGGGTCCGCGGGACCAACCACTGCCGGACGTCTCGATCCATTCACACCGCGTCTACTCGACGAGGGTCTCAAGGCGGCCATCGGCAAGAGCAACCGTGGTGAAGAGGTGCGCGAATCGCTGAAGAAGAACAAGGCCGTCTACTTCCTGGCGATCGGCGGCGCCGGCGCGCTCCTCTCGCGGCAGGTGAAGAAAGTCGACATCATTGCCTACGAGGACCTTGGGACAGAGTCCGTGAAGCGCTTCGAGGTGGAGGACTTTCCTGTGATCGTCTGTGACGATGCCTACGGCAACGACCTTTTGTGGGAAGGCCGGAAGCAGTATCGCGACCTGTCCAAGCTCGACGACTACAAGCCCTCGGAAAAGATGGTTATCTCGGGAGGCTAGGTGCTTCCCCTCGGCCACGTGGCCGTTGCCCTGGCCGCGTCCGACCTGATCGGCGGTGACACTCGGGTGGCTGTCCTATCCAGCCAGTTGCCAGACCTCGTCGATAAACCAATGGCCTGGATCTTCAACACAACCGATTCGAGCCGCTACGTCGCGCACACGTTGCTCGCCACTACTGCTTGCCTGATCGCCGCCAGCGTCGCAGGTGGGCGGCCTGTGGCGCGCGGAGTGCTTGCCGGTTATCTCACACACCTCGCGGCGGATCAGATGGTCGGAGGCAAAGTCCCTTTGCTCTGGCCCTTCAGGCGATACCAACTGGGTCACAAAAGCTTTCGGCCGAAGCCGAGAGCCATTCTGATCGAGATCGCAGCGGGCGCCTACATTGCTTGGCGCTGGCGGATGTCGTGTGCCTGATTACTACTGCCGCGCGCCGCAGGAGCAGCCGCCGCCGCAGCCACCACCAACCTGCGGGGCGTTGGAGTTGGTGATCGTGAAGCCGCTCTTCAGATCCTCTTCCATGAAGTCGATCTGAGCGCCGTGCACGAACGGCAGGCTCTGTGAGTCGACGACAAGGCTGAGTTGCCCCAAAGCGAGTACGGTGTCGTCTTCATCGGCCTCCTGGGACAGGGCCATGCCGTATTGCACGCCCGAGCAGCCACCGCCCATGACGAAGACTCGCAGGAGCCCATCCGCGAGGTCGCGTTCCTTGAGAAGGTCGATAGCCTTCTGGCGCGCTTTCTCGCTTACGCTCACCTCGAGCGTTCCTGTTCCCGCTACGTCCATCGCCATAAATTAACTCCCTAGCCTATTTCGCAATAAGCCTAGCGGAACGGTCCCCGCCTCTGTAGGGGCGACCATTAGCATTGGCGCTATGATCTACGACTTCCACACGCACAGTAGCTTGAGCGACGGTGACCTCTCGCCGGTCGAGCTGGTTAGGAGGGCGTCCGTCCTCGGCTACACCGGAATGGCGATCACGGATCATGCCGGGCTCGGCGCGTTGGAGCGCTTCGCCTACGAACTGGAGGCAGATTGTCGTCTGGCAAGGGAAATGTGGGAGGTCGACGTTTACCCCGGGGTTGAGCTGACCCACGTCCCTGCCCAGTCAGTAGACGAGTGCGCACGCAAAGCCAAGGAGGCTGGGGCCGCAGTTGTTGTGGTGCATGGCGAAACCGTCGTCGAACCTGTCGAGCCGGGAACAAACCTGGCGGCGATCCAGTCATCGTACGTGGACGTCCTAGGCCATCCGGGCCTGATCACGTTCGAGGAAGCGCGTCTGGCGGCCGAGAAAGGTGTATTCCTTGAGCTATCGGCCAGGCGGACGCACTGTGTGGCCAATGGTCACGTGGCGCGCGTAGCGCGGGAAGCCGGAGCCAAGCTCATCCTCGACTCCGACCAGCATGACCTGGACTTTCTGACGCCAGAACGGCAACGCTACGTCGCGCTCGGGGCCGGGTTGAGCGAGGACGACCTGGAAGATGTCCTGTTTAACAATCCGCGGGAGCTGTTAAGTCGGATCAAAGAAAGACTCCAAACCGGCGTCCGGACTTGAGGTCGAGAGCCAAAGAAAAAGAGCCGCTCCAAACGGAGCGGCTCTCTGTTGCCAAGGAATGCGTTGGACCCTAGCTCTTGCCGATCCTGAACATCCTGGTGCCGCACACCGGGCAGGTGCCCTCGGTGGCCGGCTTGCCATTCTTCATGGTGATCTGCTTCGAGTCCTTCATCTCACGCTGCGTCCGGCACTTCAGACAATAGGCCTGCATTAGTCACCGTCCTCCTTCGTGCCCCCTGCCAACGCGACAAGGCGCAAATGCGACCTCACTTGTGTTTTCCTGGCCTGAGCGCCAGCTTCGAGCCAGATTCGAGGTCGTACGAATCATAGGCCATGAAAAAGGCCTGTCAAGGCATTTTTGAACCTAAATCACTCCTAAACGGCCTGTTTTTTCGAATCTGACGGCAAAATCGCCAGATTCAGGCATTCGTGAAGATCTTCACAGGCTTCCAGACGGCAGGTGGCGCTGCGTATTCGAGCAGCCCGATTAGCGTGCCTTCGGCCGTATACGCGCGGCTCTGGCGTCCCAGCGGAAGGCGGCGCCCCCAACCCGGCGGTGAGCCGGGATACAGGCGCACCGACCGGCCCTGACGCAGGTCGCTCGTGGTTGCAGGCGAGAGGATCGCTGCGTCCAGGTGCCGCAGAACCATATCGGGCGCGCGGATGAACGACGAGCCAGCGCCTATCGCGGCAGCTGCCCGCAACTCGTCTAGACCGACCGAGTCGGACTCACTGAACGGGCCCACGCGCGAGCGCCTCAACTCAGCCAGAAAGCCGCCGACGCCCAGGGCCTGCCCCAGGTCATGGGCCAGCGACCTGAGATAGGTGCCCCTGCTACAGATGACCCGCAGGTGGATGCGCGGGAGATCCAGTCCCAGCAACTCGAGCTCATGGATCGTGACTTGCCGTGGCGCCAATGCCACGGATTCGCCCCGGCGGACTCGCTTGTAGGCGCGCTCCCCCGCCACCTTGACCGCGCTATAAGCAGGCGGAGTCTGCTGTATCTCCCCCCTGAACGAATCGAGTTGAACAGCGACATCGTTGGGATCGACGAGCGCCCAGTCACCGCGCGATGTTTCTTCCCCGGCGGCGTCATAGGTGTCCGTTGTGCGGCCCAGCTCCACGGTCGCCAGGTACTCCTTGTCGCTGTCGGCGAGGTAACTGAGAAGACGCGTGGCGTAGCCAGCAGCGAGCGGCAGCACGCCTGTCGCCAATGGGTCAAGGGTTCCAGCATGTCCAAGACGCTTCTCGCCAAGGGGGCGTCGCAAAGCGGCGACGACATCGAAAGACGTCCAGCCGGCCGGCTTGTCGACGTTGAAGAACCCGTTCAAGGCGTCAGGCGGGCGGCGACTTCGTAGCTTCGTCGATCAGGCGGCTGAGCCGGGCGCCACGCTCGATCGATTCGTCACGTCGAAAAGTGAGCGATGGAACCTTGCGAAGCGAGATCCTCTCCTGCAGCTCACGCCTGATGAAAGACGCCGCCGACGTGAGTGCGGCGAAGCTCTCATCCACGGCGTCTGCCTCGCCGAGGAGGCTGACGTAGACGATTGCTCTACCGAGGTCTGGCGAAGTGTCGACATCAGTAATTGAAACCAGCGCCGATAGCCGCGGATCCTTTAGTTCGCGGCTGATTATGGAGCTGATCTCTTCGCGCAGAAGACTATTGACCTGCTCGGTGCGTCTCGTCATAGATCGCCAGAACCTTTGGCTGAGAGGTCGTTCAGTTCGGCGGCTTAGCGCTGCCGCTCGCTGCGGTAAGCCTCGATGATGTCGCCCTCAGCGAATTCGCTGAAGCCCTCGATCGTGATCCCACACTCCAACCCGGCCTCTACTTCTCTGACGTCGTCCTTGAAGCGCCGGAGGCTCTCGATCTTCGATGTGTGCACAGCATCACCAGCACGCAGCACCCTTGCCAGGTCGTTGCGCGAGATGGTGCCTTCGGTTACGAGGCACCCAGCAATGGCTCCGCGACGCGCCTTGAATATCTGGCGGACCTCGGCCTGGCCCTGAACAACGTCCGCGTAGACCGGCTCAAGCATGCCGGTAATCGCCTTCTCAATGTCCTCGATCAGGTTGTAGATGATGTTGTAGTTCCGGACCTCAACGCCCGAAACCTCGGCCTGCCGGCGAGCGCCCTCCTCCACCTTCGTGTTGAAACCGACAACGATCCCATTCGATGCTGTAGCAAGCATCACGTCAGACTCGGAGATGTTCCCCGTCGCCGCGTGGATGATCTTGACCTTGACTTCCTCGTTGCTGAGTTGCTCGAGGGCGTTACGTACCGCTTCCATCGTGCCCTGCACGTCGGTCTTGACGATGATGTTGAGCTCTTTGACCTTGCCAGCGCTCAGCTCGCCGAACAGGGTGTCCAGGCTCACCGGGCGCTGCGCCTTGTCGGCCTCGAGCTCTCGCGTTCGTTCCCGATCCTCCGCGAAGGTTCTTGCCTCGCGATCGTCGGCAACGGCGCGCACGAGGTCCCCAGCTTCGGGGACAGCGTTCAGACCGAGGACGGCGACTGCTGTCGATGGGCCAGCCTCACTGGCGCGCTTCCCGGACTGGTCGAACATCGCCTTAATCCGCCCCCAGGTGTCTCCGGCGATAACTACGTCTCCGGCCTTGAGCGTCCCGGTCTGGACGAGAATCGTGGCGAGCGGACCTCGGCTTGTGTCGAGCTCGGCCTCGAGCACGACGCCGACCGCGAGCCGCACTGGGTCAGCCTTCAATTCGAGAACGTCGGCCTGCAGAAGGATGTTCTCCAGCAATAGATCCAGGCCGTCACCGGACTTGGCCGAGACAGGCACAAACGGGGTGTCGCCACCCCAGTCCTCAGGCTGCAAGCCGAGCGACGAAAGCTGAGTCTTCACCTGGTCCGGATTGGCGTCTTCGAGATCCATCTTGTTGACCGCGACGACGATCGGCACCTCAGCCGCCTGGGCATGGCTGAGCGCCTCGCGGGTCTGGGGCATGACGCCGTCGTCAGCGGCCACAACCAGAACAGCCACGTCGGTCACCTGAGCGCCACGCGCGCGCATTGTTGTAAAGGCTTCGTGACCCGGCGTATCGATGAACGTAATCGGCCGGCCCTCGAGCTCCGCCTGGTAGGCGCCAATGTGTTGCGTAATCCCACCGGCCTCGCCCTCGGTGACATTCGACTGACGGATAGCGTCCAGAATGCTCGTCTTGCCGTGGTCAACGTGACCCATCACGGTAACGACGGGCGGACGCGCCACGAGTTTGGCGCCATCGGCTTCCTTCAGGTACGACCGGGCGTCCTCGCGGTCGGCAGGTTGCGACTCACCATCGCGCGATGGGCCGGCCTCGGCGACCTGGTAACCCAAATCCCCCGCCACGATCGCAGCTGTGTCGTAGTCGATGACCTGGTTGATCGTGGCCATGACCCCGTTCTTGATGAGCTCCTTAATCACCTCCACCGGCGTGACCTCCATGAGGTCTGCCAGCTCCTTAACCGTGAGGCTGTCTGGGATAATGAGAGGCCCAGCGCTGCCGCGTTCAGCGACGGCTACGCCGGCAGCGGCGGCCTCGGCGGCCTCCTCCGAGCGCATGGCCGGCCGTCCTCGGCGCTTGAAGCGTCTCCTGGGTGGTGGCATCAGTCTTGTAAAACCTCTTTTTCGTCTCGAGTGCTGGGAAGCCCGATCACGAACGCCGCAAGCGCCTCGCGGTCGGAAGCCGTTAAGTCGGTCTTCAGGGCATGGCCCAGGGGATCTTTCTTTCCGCCGAGCGCAGCTTCCCAGCAGGACCTTCGGCGGCAAAGGTAGGCGCCACGACCGGGGCGCTTCCCTGTCTCGTCTACCTCTACTCTACCGTCGGGACTTCGCACTATGCGAACGAACTCGCGTTTTGAGGTCTGGGTCCGGCAGGCAACACAGGTACGGCTCGGAACATGACGCCTACGGGGACTGCTGACTTTGGACACCCCGTTCAGTGCTCTTCTTCGACGTACTCCGTCTCCTTGTAGTCCGCCTCTTCGTTGGTGTCGTACTCGTCCAGCGCCGAAGCGAAATCGTAGTCGAGGTCGAAGTCGTCCTCCACCACCACTCTGCGCTGACCGCCCTTCTTGGGCTTGCGGGCCACCCGCCCACCGTCCTCGTCGTCCAACGCCGGACCGCTGCGTTGCTTGCCCTTGGCCTTCTTGCGCGGCGGCGCCTCTTCCTGGCGAGGCGTCAAGATCTCCTCGGCGAATCTCACAGCTTGTCCGCGAGCCGGGCGCGGTTCGACCTCGGGGACCGGTGCGGCTTCCACAGGGGCCTCAACGGCAGCCTCGGGCTCCGCGGCAGCTTCCTCCTGCGGTTCAACAAACTCCAGCTCCGGCGGCATCGGCTTCTCGACTTGAGCTTCTGGTTCAACTGTCGGTTTTCCGGGCAACGGCGGAAGCTTGCCCGCTACAGATTCACTCTTGATGTCGATCCGCCAACCGGTGAGTTTGGCAGCTAGACGTGCATTCTGGCCCTGCTTGCCGATCGCAAGGGAGAGCATGCGATCGGGTACCACAACCTCGGCTGTCTTCTCGTCCTCGTGTATCCGCACCTGGCTGACGTGTGCCGGGCTCAGGGCGTTGGCAACAAATCGTGCCGGATCCTCGTCCCATTCGACGACATCGATGCGCTCGCCATTGAGCTCGTTGACGATGTTCTGGATACGAACTCCGCGCAGCCCGACGCAGGCACCGACTGGATCAATTCCAGCCTGGCGCGCGACGACGGCGACCTTGCTGCGGTAGCCCGGCTCGCGAGCGATGGCTTTCAGCTCGACCGTGCCTCGGAATATTTCGGGAACTTCGAGTTCGAAGAGCCTCCTGATAAGGTTCTTGTGCGTGCGGGAGACAGTGACCTGGGGCCCCTTGGGGGACTTATCGACCTCGACCACGTAGACCTTGAGGCGCTGGCCCGGGCGATAGTGCTCGTTGCGCACCTGCTCTGTCGGGGGCAACACGCCTTCCGTCTTACCCAGATCGATAATCACCGCGCGCGGCTCGACCCGCTGAACTACCCCGGAGACGATGTCGCTCGACTTCTCGGAGTACTCCTTGTAGACGACGTCGCGCTCAGACTCCCGCAGCCGCTGGAGCACCACCTGCTTGGCCGTCTGGGCAGCGATGCGACCAGTGTTATGCGGTTCGACAGGCTCCTCGATCGTTTCGCCGACCATGGCTCCGGGCTTGATGGCCCTGGCATCCTCCAGGGAGATCTCGGTGTAGGGATCCTCGATCTCGTGGACGATGTTTTGGACCGACCAAACGTGGATATCGCCCGAAGCACGGTCGATGTGAACACGTAGCAGCTTGTCTGCGAGCTCGTCCTTCCGGTATGCGGAAGCAAGCGCGTCCTCTATAGCCCGGTAGACAACCTCGGTGTCGAGATTCTTCTCGGTGGCGAGGAACTTGATCGCCGTGTCGAATTCATTCTTCATTTGTCGAAGACCCCTAACGGGCCCTTACGACAAAGAAAGTGGGCTCATTGCCCACCCTCTTCAAAGAAAGGAGCCCGTGTCGAGGTCAATTATAGGCGGCTCGCTTCCGGCGTTTCTACCTGAAATCGAACTGACACCCCATCGAATCCCATCGGCCGAAAGTCCGACCCCAAAGTCCCCCGTTCGAGGGAGGCACGGCGAGTCTGCGACGAACGAGGCTGTAGGCAGAGGCGTGCTCCCAGTGACATCTCTCACCCGGCAACCGTGAACGGTGATCCGGCGGAGGTCAGGGTAGGTGAGGTGTACTAAACGAGCGGACAGGGACACGCCGCATAACGACCGGAGGACGGACAAAGTGGTTATTGCGCAGCGAGACTTCGACATGGCAGCGTGGACGGCTGAGTTCACGAAGACCGACGGACACGAGCACCGGGTTATCGAAGGCATAGGCAGCCGGGTCCTGATCGACGAGGACCAGGGGCTCGTGTTCAAGAAGTACCGGCCCGGCAAGGCCATCAGGGCACTGTACTGGCTTTCTTTCCAGTCAAAGTTCCCGTACGAATCCAACACGCACGCGCTGCGGGCTTCCGAACTGCGCCGGGCAATCGCCGATCTCGTCCTGGAGTACGAACT
>DASTBR010000136.1:0-2275 GCA_035711945.1 Dehalococcoidia bacterium | reverse complement strand
CGAGTCGGTCCTCGACGGGCGCATCGTGGTCGACAGCAAGACATCAGTCGCGACGACCAAGGAGCTGACCCAGAAGGAGGGCATCTTCGCCGGGATCTCGGCCGGCGCCGCGGTCAAGACTGCCCAACGCATCGCCCAGCGCGAGGAGTCAGGCAAGATCGTCGCGCTCCTCGCCGACGGTGGCTGGAAGTATCTTTCGACCAACCTCTGGACCCAGGACTACGAGGACATCGAAGAGGAAGTCGAAGGCAAGGTCTGGTGGTAACGCTAGAGTGATGGCAGATGGTTACAAAGCAAAAGCTCACTCTTGAAGAGTTTCTCGAACTGCCCGAGGACGACGTTTCGCTGGAGTACGTCGATGGAGAGGTTGTAGAGAAGGTGTCGCCACAGACACAACATGCCGTCCTGATGGCAAAGCTCCTTAGTCTGCTGACCGGCTCGGCCGAAGCAGCTGGATACAAGATCCTTCCCGAAATCCGCTTTGTGTTCGGCGAGCCTCGCCGCGCCTACGTGCCAGACCTCGGCATGGCGCGTAGCGACGAGATCGGGGTCGATCCGCGCGGCCGTTGGAACAACGAACTGCGCTTCCCTCCCACCATCGCTATCGAGATCCTGTCGCCCGGCCAGAGCGCCGGCCGCTTGCTGGAGAAGCTCGTCTTCTACATGGAGAACGGCGTTCGGATGGCCATCGTCGTCGACCCCGACAACGATCTGACGACGGTTTACGAGCCCGGACAGGAACCCCGCGGCGTACATGTCCCTGACTCGATCGCTCTCGAAACGATCATTCCCGGCGCTTCGATAGACCTCGGCGATCTTTTCGCTTCGCTGACGCCCTAGACCCGGCTCCCTCGGCTCGCCCCTCAGGCTCAGTTATCGGCTTGCCTTCCGCCATCTCGGCAATCGCACCAGCTAGCGCCCTTATCTCCTGGTAGGCGATGTCCTCCTGCTCCCGTGGGTAGGTCAAGGAAGCGACCTGTAGCGTCCTCCCGGACTCTTTTAGTACCTGAAGCTGCCACTGAGCCAGCTCCTCGGTCGGCCCACGAATGCCCTCGGCCAGGTCGCTGATCTGCAGCTCCTTGATCTTCCAGAAGGGAGCGACCTCCTGCGTACCCACCCCGAGGCCCAGGACGCCCTGTTGGACGACCAGCGACTGTTTGGCCCGGTCTACCACGATCTGCGCGCCCGCGATCGTGTAAACGAGGCTCATCCCAGCAAACGGGAGGCTGATCAGTGCCCCCAGCAGCAGCAGCCCCAGCAGCCACGTCGGCGCGTCGTTGCGACCGAAGTAGATGCCGGCGGCGCATCCCAACCCGAAGAGCACGCCGAGCAACGGCGCAATCATCAGCACCTTGTCGGGTCGTATTTCGATGCGCTCGGGTGTGATCGTCGCAACCGCGCGGTTCAAGAAGATTCGCCGCGGGGCGTCCGCCTCCTGTTTCGCTTCCACTCCGACGCCCATTCTAGGAAGCCCGCTCCGCATCAACACTTCTACCGGAGGTGACCAGTGTCACTCGTGGGCGTGAGCTGACTTCACTACGCTGAAATCAAACGTAAGTCCCGCCTCAACTCCGGAGGAAACATGCCCTACGCAAACCCCAACGCCCTGGTCGACACAGACTGGGTCGCCAGCCACCTCGACGACCCCAAAGTGCGACTGATCGAGGTCGACGTCGACACCAACGCCTACGGTGAAGGCCATGCCAAAGGCGCGGCCGCCTGGAATTGGACCAGCCAGCTCCAGGACCAGGTCCGCCGCGACGTTGCCAGCAAGGACGAGCTGCAGCAGCTGCTCCGCCAGGCTGGCGTCAACAACGACAGCACCGTCATCCTCTACGGCGACAACAACAACTGGTTCGCCGCCTACGCCTACTGGCTTCTCAAGATGCATGGGCTCGAGAACGTCAAGCTCATGAACGGAGGGCGCAAGAAGTGGCTCGAAGAAGGACGCGAGACGACCACCGACGCCCCTTCGGGCGGCAAGGGAAACGTCACGCTCAAGGACCGCGACGAGAAGATCCGTGCACGCCGAGACGACGTGACAAAAGCCATCGACAGCAAGAGTCACAACCTGGTCGACGTCCGCTCACCAGCGGAGTTCAGCGGCGAGATCATGGCCCCGCCGGGCCTGCCGGAGACAGCTCAGCGGACTGGCCATATCCCTGGCGCCGCCAACGTGCCCTGGGCCCAGGCGGCGAACGAGGACGGCACGTTCAAGAGCGCTGAAGAGCTCAAGGAGCTCTATGGTGCCAAAGGTCTGGACGGCTCCAAGCCG
>DASTBR010000135.1:0-5114 GCA_035711945.1 Dehalococcoidia bacterium | reverse complement strand
CAATGCCTGGGTTGACGAGGCACGCCAAATCCTCCAGGACGAGCCCGCGGCGAACATGCTGACGCTGCGCGGGTTCGCTGCCTATCCGAATCTGCCTCAGCTTCAGGACGTCTATAAGCTTCGGGCGGCGGCATTCGCCGTCTACCCGATGTATCGAGGCATCGCGCAGCTGGTCGGAATGGATCCGGTACCCAGCGGCGAGAGCTTCAAGGACTCGGTGGACGCCTTGAAGGAACGCTGGGACGAGGGCTACACGTTCTTTTTCCTGCACTACAAGCCCACGGACGCCGCCGGTGAAGACGGCGACTTCGACCGCAAGGTCGCAGCGATCGAGGAGTTTGACGCGTTTCTGCCCGAGGTCCAGGACCTGCAGCCCGATGTGCTTGTAGTCACAGGCGACCACTCGACGCCTGCACTGATGGCAGCCCACTCCTGGCATCCAGTGCCTTTTCTGCTCGCCGGAAAGAGTGTGCGGGTAGTCGACACTGGTGAGGGCTTCGACGAGATCCACTGCGCGCGGGGCGCCCTTGGCGTCTTCTACGCCAAGGATGCCCTCACGCTGGCCATGGCCCACGCCGGCAAGCTCGTGAAGTACGGCGCCTGAGCCTTCCTGCATTGAAGCAGGATTATCCTCAAGCCATGCGCGGGAAGTCCCGGATGCCAGTCGTCGCCGGCAACTGGAAGATGAACGGCAATGAGACGCGATCGCTTGAGATAGCTCTCCGGGTCTTAGCCGAGACTGAGGCTATCGAGAACGTAGAGAAGGTTCTCTGCCCGCCGTTCCTCTATCTCCACTCAGTCGCTGACAGGGTGCGCGGCTCGACGATCCTCATCGGGGCTCAGAACTGCCACTGGGAGGACAGTGGCGCCTACACGGGCGAGATCAGCCCGAAGATGCTACTTGGACTGGTCGACTACGTCATTGTCGGGCACTCCGAACGGCGAGCCTACTTCAACGAAACCGACGAAACGGTGAATAAGAAGGTCTGGGCGGTGCTCAAGCACGGGCTGCGCCCAATCCTTTGCATCGGTGAGACGCAGGAGCAGCGCGACCTCGGTGAGACTGAGCAGGTACTCAAGCGGCAACTGCGCCAGGGACTCGCACAGATCGAGCTTCCGGAGCATTTCACAATCGCCTACGAGCCCGTCTGGGCAATCGGCACCGGTCTCGCCGCAACGCCCGAAATGGCGGTCGAGTCGATAGCCACCATTCGTGAGGAGCTCCAGGCGATCAGCGGGCAGGCCGTTGCCTCGACGATCCGCGTGCTCTATGGCGGAAGCGTCAGCGCGGAGAACTTTGGCGAGTTCATGCGCCAGCCGGAGATCGACGGTGGGCTGATTGGCGGGGCCAGCCTCGATCCGGATTCCTTCATCGAGATGGTGCGGATAGCCGCCCGCCGCGATTGACCTGAGCTCACGTCCGTGGCCGCCGAGGTCCTGTTCGTTCCAAAGTGGTCGATCTCACCGGCTGGATGCCGGCTAATCCCGGCGGTGCGCACCGCGCTGGACGAGCTGCGCAGCCGCTTTGATGTGCAGATCTTTCAGTGGCCCACAGTCGTGGGCGGTCCACAACCGCCTGGCGAAACGTGGGGCGATGCAGTGTCCGTCCTTGCCGAATGTTTCGCCGAGGGCCAGCACATTGTGGCGATGGCGCCATCGCCAGTCGCTTTGTGCATGATGGCTCTCGACGGCCGTGACGACCCCGCATCATTCGTGGCTCCAGGAATTGTCTATCCGACCGCGACGATGCGCTCCTTCGGGGTCGACACCCTTGCCGACGCAATCGAGGCGCAGGGGCGCTTCAGCTCCAACTTTCCCTGGGTACGCGAATCGATGGATGGGGCGCACGAGGATGAGCAGCATAGCTTCAGTGAGCAGCTCGACGCTGATATCGACTGGCGAGCTGAAAGCAAACTCGTAGAGTCGTTCCGAACGATCGACCTGAGCAAGCAGACGCCGGACATCTCTGTCCCGGTCCTCTATCTCGACCTTCCGTACTTCGAGTACCAGGAGTACCCCGTGCGGGCGAGCTTTCTCGGCCTTGTGCCGCAGGCCGAGTGCGGAAGGCTCACCACGTGGCCACTGCGCATGCACCTGGATGAGCCCGGACACGAGTTCGCCGCGACCGTTACCGGCTTCATCGACCGGGTCGAGGCCGGCACCCTTTGACCTGACGCGGTCTATTGACACACCGCGAACCGCGGCTTAGCGTAGCGTGCGCGTGGTCCCCGCCGCAGCATGGAGGCGCCCTATGTGGTCAACATGGGCTCTGCGGCTCGGCGGGTTCTTGTTCCTGGCCCTCTTCGCCTGCCTCGTCCTGACCTTCGTCTTCAGTCTCCTGGCTCTCTCAGATGCACCGGACTACAGCCGAGACGAGGTCGCTGAGACGCTGGCCGATATCGAAGACGACAAGGCTGCCTACACGTTGAGCATCGCTCTCGATGTGCTGTCCAACTTCCTCGCGGTGAGCGTGGCTGCGATCTTGTACGTGCTGCTGAGGAACGGGCCGTGGTATGTGCTTTCCAGCGAACGGCCCGATATCGAGACGATGGCAGCCTGCCCGCGGGCGGTTGCACTGATCCCGGCCTTCGGGATCACGGTTGCGGCAACGCTCTTTCTCGTGGCCGATCTGGCCAACATCGTGCTCTACAGACTGGCGATTGATTTCAGGGAAGGTGGGGTCGAAGGGACGGGTCAGGAGGACATCCTGCAGAACGCCCGCACAGTCGGTCTCCTCGGCGAGGCCGCAATCATCACCGGTCTGAGCGCACTGGGGGCGAGCCTGATTCTTTTTGGTGGCCTTATTGCCTTCTACCCGCTTGCTCACACAGCTCCTGCCGGGGCGTATCGAACTGTTCCGCGCTGGCTGGGCTGGCTGGCGATCATCGGTGGGCTGTTCATGCTGCTGGGCTGGCTGACCTACCTGGACGAGGACATCGGGATGATCTCATTCGTCGGTGCCCAGGTGGGAGTTGGCTTCGTGGCGCTGATGGGACTCTGGTTCCTGTTCTTCGCGGGAAGGGAGGTGCCCTCAGGCGAAATCAGCACGGCTGCCTAGCTCTGCATTACCTAAGGAGACTGATTCATGAACTGGTTGACAATGTCCAGGGTGGCGGGCGCCCTTATGCTCCTGCTGGTCGTCGGGTTGGTCCTCGGATTCATCTTCGCCCAGACACCGGACGCAAGTCGCGAAGACATCGCGGAAGACCTCGCGGACGTCGCTGACGACGACGTAGTGTATGGCATCGGACAGGCGGTGCAGATTGCCGTCGGTTTCCTGGTGGCCATATTGGGCGCCACTCTTTTCTCCGGTCTAAGGCTGCGAAACCACTGGCTGGCAAGCATCGGTCTCGTCGGATTTGTCGGACTGGGGATAATGTTCTGCGCGAGCTCTGCCGCCTACGTCACACTCAACGACCTTGCCAATGACCTGGAGGAAGGCGGCGCCGGCGGCGCTGGCGAGGCTGAGGTGCTTGAGGTCGCGAGGGCGATGACCATTCTCGGCGATGGCTTCTTCTTCCTCGGTATTAGCTTCTTTGCTATCGGCCTGCTGGGTTTCGGCCTGCTGATGGCAGTTGGACCGCAGATCGCGGCGGTTGGCGTGAGCCCGCAAGGCGTCCGCGCAGCGGTTCTATCGCCGCCTACGTGGTTGGGCTGGGTTGCTGTAGCGGCCGGAGTCCTCTACCTGGTGGGGTGGCTGTTCCTTGTTTCGGAATGGTTCTTCATCCTCGTCGCGGTCGCCTTCCTGCTGACACTGATCTGGTACCTTGCCGGCGGCATCTGGTACCTGTTCATGGCCCCCGAACTCGCCGAGGAAGTTGCTGGAGGTGGCGCACCGGCCGAGTAGGCAGCTAGATCCCGGCCGCGCTACCCAGGCCGAGCAGGCCGCGGATGTACTCCACCTCGCCGAGGTGGCGGAAACCGTGGCTGACGCACATGTTGGAGATGGCGTCGAGGACCGTCATTTCACCAAGCGGCTTGACTAAGGTCTTGGCCTGCAGCGCCTCGTCGTCCAGCGTGCCGATGAACTCACGTGTCTTCGCCCAGACGTCCTGGTTGTAGGCCTTCCAATCGGCCAGCGGGACGATCTGCTGCGCCTGAGCGTCCGCCAGCGGCATGCCTGTGCCCTGCGCCTTGGCGTCGAGCCCAAACTTCGCGTCGTAGCCCTTCTCTATCCAAACAGTAGGTTTGCGCTGCAGAACGAAGTTGATGATGTTGTCCTCCGTCCGCGTATAGTGCCAGGCGGAGAAGGCGGCGCTGAGGGATCGCTCTTCGTTGGGGCGCCAGTTGAAGGTCTCGTCGGTCAAGCCTTCGAGCGAGGCATCCCAAAGCCGGTGCTGGGCGTCGAACTGCCGTTGGATGTATTCGGTGAGTGTCATAGTGCGGCAATGCTATCGCGATGCTGAGCGCGGGAAAAGGCAGTGCTACCACGTTCGGCTTCGCTTGGCTATCCTTGGACTACCCGTGCGCGTCGCGTACGGTCTTTTCTTGCGAGTAACCCGATGGAGATTTCGAAAACGCTCGGGATTGAGCCCGAGACGAATGGCAAAATAGCTGACTTCAACGTCGGCGACACGGTCAAGGCTTACCTGCGCATCGTCGAGACCGACCCCGAGCGCAACCGCACCACCGAGCGCGTACAAGCCTTCGAGGGCGTCTGCATACGCCGCCGCAAGGCGGGCAACAGCTCTAATTTCACGCTGCGGCGTATCGCCCACGGCGTCGGCGTAGAGCGCACATTCATGGTCCATTCACCGCGCCTCGAGAAGGTCGAGGTCGTCCGCCGCGGCAAGGTTCGCCGCGCGCGCCTCTACTACCTGCGTAGCCGCAGCGGTAAGTCCGCCCGGATCAAAGAACCGGCACGCGTCAAGAAGTCCTGACGCCTACGCGCGCGAACGCTACAGATACCGTCGTCTCAAGTTCCTAGACTGACGCCGTGGCCTACGCGGAAGTCAGCGTAAACTCACCTATCCCGGCGCGAGAGACCTACACCTACGAGGTGCCTGGCGGGTTGACGGTCCAACGCGGTCACGGAGTGTATGTTCCATTTGGGCCGCGCGTGCTCCAAGGCGTGGTTCTCGGCTTGAGCGACTCTTCAGAAGTCGAAGACACTC
>DASTBR010000134.1:0-16881 GCA_035711945.1 Dehalococcoidia bacterium | reverse complement strand
CAACCTGATCGTTTGCCAGGTCGCGAACCGAAAGTTCAACGTGCCGCGCACGGTGGCGCGTGTGAACAACCCGAAGAACGAGGCAATCTTCCGCAAGCTGGGAATTGCCACCACTGTCTCAGCGACCTCGGCGATCCTGGCGCAGATCGAGCAGGAGCTCCCGAACCACGCGCTGATCCCGCTGATGAAGCTGCGCGGCGGCGGCTTTGAGATCGTTGAGGTGAAGGTTCCCTCTGAGGCCGCAGTTGTGGGGCAACGATTGCGCGATGTGCTGCTGCCGCAGCAGTCGCTCATCTCGCTGGTCATCGACACCGATGGTGTGCCGCGCGTGCCTACTAGCGACACGGTGATCGAAGCGGACGACGAGTTGATCGCCGTGACGAAGATGGAGAACGAGGGGAAACTGCGTTCAATCCTGACGAGCTCAGACCCGCAGGCGTGAATAACCAGCGCGTCGGCTACCTGGGGCCTCCCGGGACGTTCACCGAAGAGGCCGCGCGCCGGAAGTATCCGGAGTCTCGGTTGATTGCCTTCCCGACCGTTGGTCGCGTCTCTGACGCCGTCGAACGGGGCCTGGTCGAGGTGGGAGTCGCAGCGATCGAAAACTCGATCGAGGGCTCGGTCACCGACACGCTGGATGTCCTCCTGCACAACTCGGAGTTGAAGATCTGTGCCGAGATCCTCGTCCCGATCGAGCACTGTCTGATGGCGCGCGCGGGCACTGCGCCGTCGGACGTGCAGGTGATCTATGCGCACCCGCAGGCACTCGCGCAGTGTCGCGAGTTCCTCGAACGTGAGTATGGAAGCGCGCGACTCGAGCCGATGTATTCCAATGCTCTCGCGGCTGCGCAGGCCGTCAGCGTAGATGGCGCTGCGGCACTGGCATAACGTCGTGCGGCCGACCTCTACGGCGCCGAGCTGCTGGCGGAGGGAGTACAGGACGTTGCCAACAACATGACGCGATTCGTTGCCCTGGCGGCTCAGGACTCCCCGCCCTCGGGACAGGACAAGACGTCGCTCGGCTACTCGGTACCAGCCGACGTACCGGGTTCGCTAGCGAGAAGCCTCCAGGCCTTCTCCGGCCGCTCGATAAACCTGACGAAGATCGAATCGCGGCCGTCTCGACATCACCTTGGCGAGTACATCTTTCTCGTCGACTGCGAAGGACATCGCAGCGACGAGCAGGTCAAAGACGCTCTTGCCGAGGTCGAGGATCAGTCCTCGTTCTTCAAGGTCCTGGGATCCTACCCCCGCAGCAGCGAGGGCTAAGTGCCGGAGATCCCGGACCTCGAGGCTATCTCGACGTTCCTGAAGAAACGCATCGTCGGCGAGTCCGTAACCTCAGCCACCGTGCGGATTCCAGTAGTCGTCCGCGCGAGCAAGGAGGACTTCGCCGGGGCTCTCGAGGGCAACCATTTTCGCGATATCACCCGCACCGGTAAGTTCCTGATCTTCGCCCTCGACCACAACCTGCTGATGGTGGTCAATCCGATGCTGACGGGGCGATTCCAGTACGTCGTTCCGGCCGAGAAGATGCATAAGAAGACGAGCTTCATCCTCGACATCTCGACGGGGATGCAGCTGCGCTACCACGACGACCTGCTGATGGGGAAGCTCTACCTCGCGACCACGGGGACCCTGGATCAGCTGCCGCGCTTCGGAGACATGGGGCCGGACGCGCTGGCGGTCAGCCGCGAAGACTTTAACGACCGCATCCGCAAGCACAGCGGGATGGTCAAGAACGTCCTGACGAACGAGAAGTTCGTCGCCGGGATCGGTAACGCCTACTCCGACGAGATCCTCTGGGAGGCGCGCTTCCATCCCTACCGGAAGCGCAGCTCAATCGACGCCCAGGGCATAGATGCCCTTTATGACGCCACGCGCAAGGTGCTTCTGGAGTCAATCCCTATCGTCACCGCAAAGATGGAGGAGAGCCTCGACTACACCGAGTGGCGCGAGCACCTCAAGGTTCATCGCAAAGGCGGGGAGCCGTGTCCGCGCTGCGGCAATCGGATCTCAGAGATCACGGCGGGCAACCGCATCACCAACTTCTGTCGTAACTGCCAGCCGATGGACTAAGGTCAGGCGGCGCCGGCGTGGCCGTCCCAGCCGAGGACGAACTTCCGCCAACCCTCACGCATCTCCAGATGGTTGCGGAAGATGTAGTAGGTGGGCACGTAGGGCCGGAACGGGTCGCGCTTCAGGTGCATGCGCGCTTCCTCCGGCGTCCGGCTGCCCTTGCGGTGGTTGCACGCCTTGCACGCCGCGACAAGATTTTCCCAGGCATGCTTGCCGCCCTGCTGGCGCGGGACGACGTGGTCCAGCGTCAGGTCGCGGCCCTTGGCACCGCAGTACTGACAGGTGAAGTTGTCGCGCTGCAGCACATCGCGGCGGCTCAGCCTCAGCTGGGGACGCGGCCGCTTAATGAAGTAGATGAGGCGGATCACCGACGGCAGGTGGAAGGTATACGTCGGGCTCTTGAGGATGCCCGCGCCGTTCTCGAGCACCTCGGCCTTACCTCTGTCGAGCAGCACGAAAGCCCGCTTGGCGTTGCATACGTTAAGCGGCTCGTAGTTCTGGTTAAGGACCAGTACTGCGCTGTCTAGCATGAAACAGGCTTTCGTCAGCTAATCGGTATTCGCAGAATAGCAGAATCTAGGCAAATCAGAGGGAGTCGATGGCCGCATCGAAGGCTGCCGGAAGGATGGCTTTGAGCAGCGGCAACTGCTCGAGGAGCAGCGACCCGAAGACGCTGTCGTCGATTGCATCCTTCATGCCGAGGGCCGGGAACGTGACGAAGGCTATCAACACGGCCTCGATCAAGACCAAGGCCTTTGCCGCGCCGCAGAACGCCCCGCCGAGGCTATCGAACGAGCCGAGGTCGAACACAGTGAGCGTCGTCTTGATGACGAACGAGATAATCATCCCGACCAGCACGACCGCGCCGATTAACGAGAGGAAGGCGATCAGCAAGGCGTCTTGTTCGTCGTCGATGAAGTTGTTCAGGTCGCCCGCCAGGTTGTCATAGGCCTGTCCGGCGAGGGCGACACCTACAACAGCGGCCATCAAAACGATCGCCTCTCGCAGGAGTCCCGCAGTGTATCCCGTGTACGTCAGGACGACAAATGAGGCGATGATGGCGAGGTCGAGAAGGATCATCCTGTCGGGTGCTCTTTTTCGGCCCGCTTCACGGCTACAGATTATATGCGGCGACCGGCCACGGGCCATACCGGACGGCGTACGCTTTAACGAGATGGACGAGTCGAAGCTCCGCGAGCTCCTGGAGCGCGTTCAGGAGGGCAAGACGACTGCGAGCGAGGCGGTCGAGCAGCTGCGCGTGTTGCCGTTCGAAGACCTCGGCTTTGCCAAACTCGACCACCACCGCGCTCTGCGCAGCGGGTCGCCTGAGGTTGTCTACGCGCCGGGCAAATCGGTGGAGCAGCTCAAAGCAATCGCGAAGCGCCTGGCTGATACGTCCGGCAGCCTGCTGATCACGCGCCTCGAGCGCCAGGCATACAACCAGCTCCTCTACGAGCTGCCCAACCTGGAGTACGACGAGGTTGCCCGGGCAGCCTTCATCGAGGCGCCCGGAACGTTGAGCCACCCCGGAGTGCTCGTCCTGGCGGGCGGAACGGCGGATCTACCCGTGGCTGAGGAAGCAGTTGTTACCTCGCGGGTCATGGGCAGCCCACCACAGCGGATCTATGACGTCGGTGTCGCCGGTCTCCATCGTCTCCTCGACCACCTCGAAGAGCTCCAGCAGGCGAATGTTGTCGTTGTGGTCGCCGGCATGGAAGGCGCCCTGCCCAGCGTCGTCGCCGGGCTCATCGCAGCGCCCGTGATCGCGGTGCCAACCTCGATCGGCTACGGGGCCAGCTTTGGCGGCATCGCGCCTCTGCTGACGATGCTCAACAGCTGCGCCAACGGTGTTTCCGTCGTCAATATCGACAACGGGTTCGGCGCCGGATACATCGCCGCCAGCATCAACCGCCTGGCCGCGAGGCCCGACTGAGCTTGGCTCGCGCGGCCTACTTCGACTGTTTCGCCGGTGTCTCGGGCGACATGATCCTCGGGGCACTGATCGATGCAGGCCTCTCTCTGTCGCAGCTAGAGTCTGAGCTGGCGGGCCTGAACGTGGCTGGATACCAGCTCTGCGCCGAAAAGGCGCAACGGGGCGGGATCGCTGCCACACGTGTCTCCGTTGCCGTATCGGCGGGGCAACCTGAAAGGACGCTCGCCGATGTCTCCGCGATCATCACGGCTTCGCAGCTTGGCGACCGGGATAAGTCGACCATTCTCGAAGTCTTTCAACGCCTGGCTGCTGCGGAGGCCGACGCCCACGGCTCCACCGCCGAGGCAGTGCACTTCCACGACGTCGGCGCTGTGGACGCAATTGTCGACATAGCTGGCGCGATTGTCGGGCTGCGGAGTCTCGGCGTTTCCGAAGTCTATAGCTCCGCGCTGCCGCTTGGTTCAGGCAGCATCAGCGGCCCGCACGGTGTGTTGCCAGTCCCGGTTCCAGCCACGCTGGCGCTGGTACGTCAGCATTCGATTCCGACCAGGCCTGACCCGTTGGAGAACAGCGGTGAGCTATCCACACCCACGGGTGTGGCCATCCTGTCGACGATCGCAACGTTCAAACGCCCAGCTATCGCCATCGACGCCACAGGTTACGGTGCGGGCAGGCGTGACCCTGAAACCTACCCGAACGCGCTGCGAGTCTACCTCGGTGAGCTTGCTGCAGAAGCGCGCTCTCAATCCACGCTGCTCCTGATCGAGACAAACATCGACGACATGCCGGCTGAACAACTGTCGTACGCGATGGAGAGCTTGCTTTCCGCCGGCGCCGCGGACTCCTGGATCACGCCGATCCAGATGAAGAAGGGCCGCCCGGCGCATATGCTGTCGGTGCTCTGCAAAGAGGAGCTGGAGGACGAGCTCGTCAGACTCGTCTATCGGGAGACCAGCACCTTCGGTATGCGCGTCCGACGCGTCGAGCGGCACGAGGCCGAGCGAGAAGTGATTAGCTTCGACTCATCGTTGGGAAAGGTCGCCATCAAGGTCAGGCGTGTACCCGGCGAGACGACTCTTGTTGCGCCCGAGTTCGAGTCATGCCGTGCAATAGCGCAGGAGCGCGGTATTGCGCTTGGTCAGGTGATGGAAACGGTCAGACGTGAAGCTCAGGCGCTCCTTGCGTAACGGTTCAGGCATAGTTACAGACTCGCTGGAATTTACAACGGTGCCTTAAGTTCGCACAGCCCGTGCCGACTATTACAGCGATGTGGAGGATCACTCATCCATTCGGCAGGCGTGAGCGTGGTCAGGGGCTGGTAGAGTATGCCCTGATCATCATGTTCATCTCGATTGCGCTCGTTGGAACTCTCGGATTCTTTGCCGAAGATCTCGATGCCTTTTACGGCACAATTTCCGACGCTTTCCCGGCCTAGCTAGCCAGCGAAGCCCAACTTCTGCTCCCGCATACTGAGGAACCTGCCGCGTCCGATCACGATATGGTCCAGGAAGTCGATGCTCAGTAGCTCGGACCCCTCCACCAGCCGCCGCGTCAGGGCGATGTCATCAGGCGATGGGCTGGGATCACCAGATGGATGATTGTGGACGACAACCATCGAGGGCAGATTAGCCCGGACAGCCTCGCGCAACACTTCGGCCGGCCGTACCTGGGCGCTATTGACGCTACCCCGATAGACAGTCGCCCGCTTGACGATCTCGTTGCGCGTGTTGAGCAAGATAACGCGCAGCTCCTCTTGCTCGAGTAGCCCCATCTCGGACATCCAGAGCATGGCCACGTCCAGTGGCGACCTGACAATCAGCCGCGCTGAATCGGGTTGCTCGGTCGTCAGACGTCTGCCCAGTTCGAGCGCAGCCTTGATCTGGGCAGCTTTCACGGGTCCGACCGCATTGATCCGCTGGAGTTCTTCGAGCGTGGCCTGCTGGACCCCGCTCAGGCTGCCCATCTCGGCAATGATCAGCGAGCCCAGGTCGAGGGCGCTCAGGCCTTGCGTTCCGCTACCGAGAACAATCGCCAGCAGCTCAGCGGTGGAGAGGGCACCCGGGCCGTAGTCGCTCAGCCGCTCCCGTGGGCGCTGCAGGGCGGGAAGGTCGGCGATGCGGACGGTGTAGCCGTTGCCGCGGTTTGCGACGCGAGCAGGCTGGGATGCCAGATCAAGCCCTCCAAGCGCAGCGTCGGGTCGTTGATCACCGGGAGCTGTTCCAACGCCTTCACGTGACGCGCCATCTGAAGGGCCGACACTGCCGCGTCGAACGCGTCCTCGCTGCTTGCCGCTGTCGCCTTCCATTCGTCGTTCAGGGCAGGGTAACAAGACTGCAGGTACCGTTCGCGACAAGGCCGACAGCTCTTCGTTACCGGGCCCGTTAGCGCCCTTGGGTAGATTTCGACGACCATCGGCAGCGCAGGGTCGTCGAACGGCCAGACTGAGAAACCCGCTGCGGTCAGTCGATGGAGGAGTGGCATTCCCCTGAGTGATCCGGTCCCAACCGCGCCGGCGCCGCCGACCTGGAACACGGAGCGCGGCCTCAAGTCCATTTCCCGGCAAGTCACCTCTGTGCGCCGCCACTCAATCAGCCCCTCAGGTCGCCGGCGAGCGGGCCGCCCCCAAAACGGCGGCTGACAATCGCTTAGCCAGTTCTCGCCAACGGGTTCCTGCGAATCGGTGGCTGCCCAAAGCGAGTGTGCGGAGGTAAACTCCTTCTCAGCCATGAACCAGGCCGGCAGCGAGAACGCGAAGTCGAGCCCAACAATCATCGGCCGGCCCTTACGTTGCTCGGCTATCAGCCAGTCACCGATCTCATCGCGACTCCTACCGCACGCGAGCCCGACCAGTTCGCCATCGACAGCTTCGGCCACCCAGATGTACTTGTGGGACAGCTTCGCGCGCCCCGACCAGTCGATGGCAACAACCCGTGTTCGACACATTAGAACAGGACAGTCCTAGAGCTTCTCGAAGGATTCGACAGACGAAGTGTGCGGAAGGTGACGGATCAGTACGCGGTCGCCCTCCTTGACCTGGTGCCACCAGAAGTTATCGATCTTGAAGATTGCCACCTTGTCGGTCTCGCCGACCTGAACTCGCACGAAGCAGGATTCTCCGAAAACCACGAAGTCGTTGCGGGTCCACTTCTGGAGCACGGGGCCCTCGGTCATCACGTAGTCAGAACGCAGGTCGAAGAACGCAGAAGTGCCCTGGAAGGCCACAAGGCCCGTAATGAGGCCAACGATCACCAATAGGAAGATGTCGCCACCTGACGCGCCGTCGGTGATTGCGTTGATCAGCAGGATGCCGAAGAGGACTGTCCCGCCGACCGCGAGCGGCAAAAAGAACAGGGTTGAAATCAGGACGAAGCGGCGGGCGCTCACGGCGCCGGAATTATCAACGTCTGACCGATCTGGAGCGGTGCGCCGGTCAACCCATTCGCCTCGTTGAGGGCAGCCTCGGCTATGCCGAAACTTGCGGCAATGGTGCTCACGGTATCACCCGCCACAACTGTGTAGATGCACTCCTCACCC
Source organism: Dehalococcoidia bacterium (assembly GCA_035711945.1). Lineage (GTDB taxonomy): Bacteria > Chloroflexota > Dehalococcoidia > WHTO01 > WHTO01 > DASTBR01. The sequence goes on along the minus strand of DASTBR010000134.1, from coordinate 9,335 downwards.
TGTGCCACTGTGCCCTCGGGGCACGCGCCTGCGGCCTGGGTTGGTTCGGGCGAAGGTGCTGGTGTTGTTTGGGAGGTTGGCTCTGCGCTGGCTGTAGCTTCGGACGCAGGCTCCTCTGGAGCCACCACTTCCTCCGCGAGACTGTCCTCCGGCTCGGCGACGGCGACGGCGTCGCCGGGTAGGGCCGGGGGCGCGATCAAGAGCCAGATGACGATGGCCGTACCGGCGATCAGGGCCAGCAACGAGCCTCTGTAGATCGTCGGCGAGGGCACGGCGCTGGCCGGATTCAGGCAGTCGCCGCAAAGGTTGTCGCCGTGATCCTCGCAGTAGAGTTTTGCGCAGCGCCGGCATTGCTGCTCGGGCTCTTTCCCACACGCGTAGCAGTGCATCAGATTCAGACTGAGTATAGGAAGCGCCTGCTCAACGTTCGCCTCGTCGGGAGCCTCACTACCCCATCGTGAGCGGCCTACACTACACAACACGTCGAGAGAAGCAGCGATGGAAGAGGTGCAAACAGCCGGTTCTTCCGGCTTCGTCGGACGCGACAGTGAGCTCGCGCAGGTGCAGCACCTGCTAAACCGCGCAGCTTCTGGGATCTCGTCCGTGGGCCTGGTATCAGGCCCTCCTGGTGTCGGAAAGAGCGCTCTTCTCGGCCAAGCAGCGCGCATAGCCACGGACCGCGACTTCGCCACGGTCTGGGGCAGGTGCTGGGAAGTCTCGGGCGCGCCGCCCTACTGGCCCTGGTCGCAGGTGCTTCGTGCAGCCCTGACTGTTGGCGAATTCGAGGCGGACGCCGAAGTCGCAGCCATTCTGCCGGAACTGCAGCGCGGTCAAAGCACCACGGCGCAGGGTGATCCGGAAGGTGCCCGCTTCCGGCTTTTCGTCGCTGTTGAGGCGACGCTGCGTCGCGCCACCGCGCAGAGGCCGCTGTTGATCCTGCTCGACGACCTTCACCAGGCCGATGAGTCCTCCCTGCTGCTCCTGAGCTTCCTGACGGCTAACGTCACGAACGCGCCCGTTTGCATCCTGGGGGCGTTCAGAGACCCGGACCCCGAGTCTTCGCCTTCCTGGAGGTTGCCGCCGGTGCTGCGCGACCTGTTCCGGCAGCCGCAGGTGTGGGCAGGGCGACTCAACGGCCTGGCGCGCGATGAGGTCGCCGCCTTCGTTCTTGGCAGCACGGGCCGGGACCTGGAACAGAATGTCATTCACCAGCTTTACGACGAGACCGATGGCAACCCGCTCTTTCTCGGCGAGCTCGTACGGCTGCTGGAGTTTGAGGGGCGTCTCGACGCCGGGACCGATCTGCGACTGCTCACGACCGCTCTACCGCCAACGGTGAGTGAGGCGATCTCGCGACGCTTGAGGCACATTTCGGCGGAGTGTCGCGAATTGCTCGTCCTGGCATCAGTCCTCGGACGCGACTTTGACCTACGAGCGTTGACGATCCTTGCCGGCGGGTCGCTCGACACTTTGCAGACAAGGCTTGATGAAGCGCTAAGAGCCGGTTTAGTCAGTGACGGCGCGGCGTTGTCTACGCGGATGCGCTTTGGCCATGCCTTGATTCGCGACGCGCTCTACCAGACCATCGCGCCACGGCAACGGCGCAGACTTCACCTCGCCGCCGGCGACGCTCTCGAGAACTTGTACCGGGCGAACGTGGATGACCACCTTGCCGAGTTGGCCTTTCACTACCTGGCCTCTGCCGAGGCGGAACGGCGCGACAAGGGAATCGACTACGCACAGCGCGCAGCCCGGCGCAGTGTCGAGTTGCTGGCCTTCGAAGAGGGCGTTCGCCTCTACCGGCTAGCCATCGATACCCTCCGAGAGTCCGACTCGTCGCCATCGGAGACGCAGGGTGAGTTGTTGCTCGGACTCGGCGATGCCCAGGCGCGCTCGGGTGACACGGCTGCTGCTCAACGCAGTTTCCTCGCAGCAGCCGATCTTGCGCGGAGGTTGGACAGCCCGACGATCCTGGCAAGCTCCGCCCTGGGGTATGGCGGCCGCCTGGTCTGGGCAACGCCGCGGGGAGATCCCAATCTTGTGCCCCTGCTGCGTGAGGCACTCGCCGCAAACGGCGGTCCTGCGCTGCGCTGCCGGCTGCTGGCTCGTCTCTCTGGAGCGCTGCGTGAAGAGGCCGATGCCAGTGAGCGCGATTCCCTGAGCAAGGAGGCGGTGGAGATCGCGAGAACGCTGGATGACCCAGCCACCCTCGCCTACGCGCTGTCGGCACGGTATCCAGCTATCTGGGGCCCGGACGATCTCGACGAGCGTTTCGCCATCGGTACTGAGCTTCTCGCGGTCGGACGGGAAGCCGTGGACAAGGAGCGGATCTTCCACGGCCACACCCAGCGTCTTTACGTTGAGCTTGAGCGCGGCGAAATGTCAGCCGCGCGGGAAGACCTCGCGGGCGCAAGAGACATCGCCCGGGCTCTATCGCAGCCTTCGCAGCTTTGGCTGGTCGGAGCGATCGAGGCTGAACTCGCCATATTCGAAGGGCACCTCGCAACCGCCGAGGAGCTAGCTTTCAGGGCGCACGCTATTGGATTGAGGGCGAACCGTTCCAGCGCAGATATAGCGTTCGCGATGCAGCTTTTCGTGTTGCGGCGTGAGCAGGGCAGGATGGGCGAGGTCGCCGAGTTCGTCAGAGTTGCAATCCACACCTATGCGGCCAGCTACCCCGTCCTCTATGCCCTCGAAGCTCTAACCGCCGCTGAGCTGGGCGCCCACGACCAGGCGCTCACGCTCATGGAGAGCCTGAGACGGGAAGAGTTTCAATCGATCCACCGCAATGACGAGTGGCTCCCGGCACTCACACTGCTCGCTGAGGCGACGGCTTTGCTGCCGGACAGTACTAGCGCGGCCGAGTGGGTCTACTCAACAACGCTTCCTTACGCGGACCGCAACGTGCTGGGCAACCCCGAATTACTCTATGGCTCACACTCACGCGTGCTTGGATTGATCGCGCTGAAACTGGGCAGGCTCGACAACGCGGTCAATCACCTGCAAAGCGCGCTGACAATGAACCAGTCTTGGGGTGGCGGCCTGTGGGCCGCCCACTGCCGCCTCGGACTTGCCGATGCACTGATCCGGCGAGGGGCTGACGAGGATGTGAAGCGCGCCCAGAGCCTGCTCCAGGTGGCGCAAAGTGAGGCCGACAAGTTGCCCTCCACGCGAGTCCACCAAGAAGCGGCGCGCCTGCAGACACTGGCAGCGGCGGCGCCCACCCGTCAGCCAACTTCTCAGCCCGAAGTAATAGCGCTGCCGAACGTATTACAGCAGGAGGGGGAGTCCTGGCAAGTAGAGTATGCCGGCGTCTCGGTGCGCCTAAAGGACACTATTGGCCTTCGCTACCTGGCGCGACTTTTGAGCCGGCCGGGCCAGAGCGTTCATGCGTTGGACCTCGTAGCTGCGTCGCCGGGCGGGCGAGCCGGTCCCCCATCGCGCGATGAAGGTCTTACCACCTCCGGAAGCGGTCTGGCCGGCGGCACCATGATCGATGCGGCCGCACGAGCTGCCTACAAGACGCGTCTGGCGGAGCTGGATGCGGAGATCGACGAAGCCCAAGAGTGGAACGACCCGGAGCGCGCAGCTCGTGCCTCTGAGCAGAAGGACTTCCTGGTTCGCGAGCTGACGGCTGCCTTTGGTCTTGGCGGAGTGCCACGCAGCGCGGGCGATCCCGGCGAGCGGGCACGTCAAAGCGCCACCAAAGCGCTCAAGACCGCCATCGACCGCATCTCCAGGGCGCATGACCAGCTGGGCGAGCACCTTCGGTTGACTGTTCGCACTGGAACCTACTTCAGCTACAACCCCGATCCTCGCCTGCCCATTCGCTGGCAGTTGTAGAGGCAGCCCGCCCAACAGGCGTCGTCACATTTGGCGACCTGCGGTGACACAGGTCACGTTCCTCACTACTGCACTGTCGCCGAGCGACTTCGAGATTCACAAATGTGACGCCCTTCTTCACGCCTTAAGGGTGAGGGTCAAGAACTTCAAAGGAGGGCAAAACCATGAAGAAGAGAAACCTCACCCTGTTGGCAGTGGCTCTTGGAGCTGCAGCAGTCGCTGTTTCGTTCGTGTTTTTCGCGGGCGACGACGACGACGATGGACGGGCCACGGCTGCCCGCAGCGAGAATTCGCGCGAGCAGGATGTGATCCTACGCGCGGAAGTTCTGCCGGCTGAGGGTCTGCGCGACCAGGACGCGATCCTGCGCTACGCCGATCAGCTGCCTGAACCGGGCCGCGTCGACGACGCCATCTTGCGGTTCGCCGACCAGGTGCCGGAGCCGAGCCGCAGCGACGACGCCATTCTGCGCTACGCCGACCAGCTTCCGGAAGCAGACCGCAGTGAGGATGCCATCCTTCGGATGGCAGACCAGGGCTCGACCACCTCGGACTCCCCAGGACTGGCGGTCGTCCCTGCGGCATCTCGGTCGGATGACGTCATCACCCGCTGGGCAGACGCCCAACCTTCAGCGAGCCGCGCTGACGACGCGATCCTGCGCTGGCAAGCCAACAACTAGATGCCGCGAGCGGCGGCCCTCATTGAGGGGACGGGAACGACAGCCCGTCCCCTCTCGCTATTTCGTGTCGTCGGCAGAATCGCGTGTCGTCAATCCGACATGGCTTTCATGTCCGTGGTCACGGACAGGATTCGTCAGAAGCCGACGATGGAGGCAACTGAATATACCAACAACGGCGGAAAGGAAGACAGATGAACCGAGCACACAATCCAGGCAACGTAGCCACTGGTTCCACTGGCCCCCGCCTCTCGCCCATCGGAATTGGAGTAACGGTTGTGGCTGGCGTGGTGGCGGCATTCGCCATCATGGCAGCGACCGGTGTCTTCGATGATGACGAGGAGGCAGTGGTAACGAGCTCGTCAGCGAGCGTCGACCCGAGGGAAGCAGACGCCATCTTGCGCTACGCAGACGCCAACCCGGTCGACCCGGCGAGCGACGACGCAATCATTCGCTACGCCCAGACGACCCTGGCAGCGACCCGCGCCGACGACGCCATCCTGCGCTACGCGGACAGCCAGCCGACGGCCGCTGAAGTTGCGGAGGCAGCCTTGGCGGACGACGCGATCCTGCGGTACGCAGAGACGAGCCTGGCGGCCACGCGCGCCGACGACGCGATCTTGCGCCACGCCGACACCCAGCCGACGGCCGCTGAGGTGGCGGCTGCAGCCAGGGCAGATGACGCGATCCTGCGCTTCGCCGACAACCAGTCCACGGGATTCCCAAACGAGGACGCGATTCAGCGCTGGGCAGCCAACAACTGAATCAGACTTCCCGGGCCAAAGGGCGGGACGTGAGTCCCGCCCTTCGCTTTGTCCAGAAGTAAACTTGTGTCCACCGATATGGAACCTGACAACACGAACCCTGGCCAGGCGGCCCTCAGGTCGGTCTTCATAGGGCGAGAGGTCGAGAAGGGCCTCTTCGCCGGCGCGATCGAGCAGGTTTCACAGGGTAAGGGTTGCCTGCTCTTGCTCTCCGGCGAGCCCGGGATAGGCAAGTCTCGCCTGGCTGACGAGCTGGCCTCAGACGCGGCCAGACGAGGCTTTGTGGTTGCCTCCGGACGCTGCTGGGAAGCCGGAGGAGCGCCCGCCTACTGGCCGGTTGTCCAGGCTCTGCGTTCCTGCTTGTCACAATTTCCGGCTGAGGTTCTGGAGGACGCCGCAGGGCCGCGGGCCGGGGAGATCGTGCAGATTCTGCCTGAGCTCGGACAGGTGGTGGGCGAAACGTCAGAGGCACCTACACTCGACTCCGAGGCCGCGCGCTTTAGCCTGTTTGATGCCACGACAAGCTTCCTGACCCGCTTGAGCCGTTCCCAGCCGATCTTCCTGGTCTTTGATGATCTCCACGTTGCCGACACGCCCTCGCTCCTTTTCCTGCGCTTCCTGGCCGATGGAATGGACACAGCGCGGATCCTCGTCCTTGCGTCCTACAGGGATCCCGACCCGGATCGCGACAAGCCGCTGGACCCGGCGCTTCCGGAACTCAGCCGCTGCTCTGTGACGAGGCCGCTCAAACTGGGAGGGCTCTCGCGGAGCGACGTCTCGCGATTCGTGGAGGTCAATGCCGGGGAGGCCGCTCCTGACGCGTTGATCTCGCTGCTCTACGACGAGACCGACGGCAATCCGTTGTTTCTCGGCGAAGTGGTGCGGCTGCTCGCCAGCGAGGGCCGTATCAGCGAGTCTCCACCCTCGGCTGCCTTTCGACTGACAGTCCCCGAATCCGTGCGCGTCGCAATCAGCCGCCGTCTTAGCCGCCTGACGCCGAGAACCCAGGACCTCCTCAGTTCGGCGGCCGTCCTCGGCCGCGAATTTAGCCTGGACGTCCTCGAGCGACTGCTGGGCGTGCAGCGGTCGGATCTGCTGCCGGGCCTGGATGAGGCGACAGAGTTTCGAATTGTCACTCCGCTGGCCGAGAGTCCGGGCAGCCTGCGGTTCTCGCACGCTCTTATCCGCGACGTCCTCTACGACTCGCTTCCGCCGAGCCATCGTCTGAAGCTTCACCTGCAGGCCGGCGCTGCCCTTGAAGAGTGCTACGCTGCCGATCCCGAACCACACCTGGCGGAACTTGCGCATCACTTCGTCGCCGCAGCGCCTGCAGGGGAGCAGGCGAGAGCAGTCGACTTCTCACGCCGGGCAGCCGAACGTGCGTCGGCACTCCTTGCGCATGAAGAAGCCGCTCGGCTGTACCAGCTAGCGTTGAGTGTTCTCGATTCAGGCGCCGACGTGACTGAGAAGGAGCGCTGCGACCTGCTCCTTGCCCTCGGGGACGCACAGGCCAGATCGGGTGAGTACTGGGCAGCCAAGGCGACATTTAGCGGAGCGGCGGATCTCGCCGAGCGTGCTGGCACGCCTGAGCAGTTGGCCCGCGCGGCCATTGGCTATGGCGGTCGCTATGTGTGGGGAAGAGCTAGCGGCGACACCAAGATGGTGACTCTTCTGGAAAGTGCCCTCTTGACTCTTGGTCCGGAACCGACGGCGCTGCGAGCGCGGGTAATGGCCCGCCTGGCCGGGGCGCTTCGCGACTACCCGGAACGCGACGGTCTTGAGCTGGCGAGAGAAGCTGTGGAGATCGCCCGTCAGTGCGATAAGCTGACGCTCGCCTTCTGCCTGGGTTCCTATCACAGTTCACAGTGGGGCCCTGATGCTGTTCAGCGTCGGGTTGAAATCGCCGACGAGCTCATCGCGCTCGCCAAGGAGATAGGCGACAAGGAGCGCGAGTTCGAGGGCCGCGGGTACCGAACGTTTGCTGCGCTCGAGACAGCCGACATCGAGACCGCGCGCCGGGAACAGGCGGTCTGGCAGAGAGTTGGCGACGAGCTTAAGCAACCGTCCCAGCAGTGGTGGATGCTGACGCTGCAGGCCGGTTGGGCCCTATTCGAGGGCGACCTCGCCCGCGCCAATGAGCTCAGCATGCGCTCCCGCGAGGTAGGTGAGCGCGCTCAGGCCCGTGAAGGCGAAGCTGCCTTTGTCCTTGAGCACTCCGAAATTTGCAGACAGCAGGCACGGCCCCGCGATGCTGAGGAGTTGCTCGCCAAGGCGGCACGCGAATTCGCCTGGTATCCCATGTTTCGCTGCGTCCTCGCCCGCCACTACTACGAGACGGACCGCGTCGGCGAGAGCCGGGCAATGTTCGAAGACCTCGTCTCAACGGATGCCGTCAACCTGCCGTTTGATAACGAATGGCTCTACGGTGCTTCGGTCCTGGCTGAAGTCTGTTTCCTCGTCAGCGACCAGCGAAGGGCACCGATTCTCTACGATGCCTTGCTGCCTTACCGCGAGCATCTCGCAGTTGCGCCGGGCGAGCTGATCGCGGGTTCGGTCGCCCACCCCCTCGGCCTGCTCGCCTCAACAATGGAGAAGTGGGACCAGGCGGAAGAGCACTTCAAGTTGGCTCTCGATGTTAATCAGAGGATCCAGGCCCGGCTCTGGCATACCGAGGCCGCCTGCGACTACGCCAGGCTGTTGCTGTCTCAGGGTGGCCCTGGTCGGGCCGAGGAGGCAGCTGCGGTGGCGAGCGACGCTCTTGACACGGCCAGGGAGTTGGGGTTGTCGGCACTCGAGCGGAAGCTGAGCGAAGTCCTTTCCGCACTGCCTTCCTCTCGCCAGGAGAGGGTAGTGGTCGAAGATGTCTACCTCTTTCGGCGGGAAGGCGAGTACTGGTCGATAGGCTGCGATGGCAGGAGCCTTCGTCTCAAGGACAGCAAGGGGCTGCAGTACATTGCTCGCCTCCTGGCTGCGCCGGGCAAGGAGATACACGTTCTCGAGCTGCTCGCGGAGGGCGGATCAGGGCCGGCGCCGACGTCATCGCGAGAACGCAGCGACGACGGCGTCACTTTCCGCCAGGCTGGCTCGGCGGAGCTCCTGGATAGTCAGGCTCGCGAGGCGTATCGTTCGCGACTGGACGAGCTACGTTCAGAGATCTCTGAGGCGGAGGAGTGGAACGACCCTGAGCGTGCTTCGCGTGCCCGTGGGGAGATGGATTTCATCATGCAGGAGCTTTCCAATGCCCTTGGTCTTGGCGGGCGTAGTCGCCGCGAGACCTCCGACGCTGAGCGAGCTCGGCAGAGCGCAACGAAAGCAATCAAGCAGGCGATTGCCCGAATCGCGAAGCACGACCGGGAACTGGGCGACGTTCTCGATCGGTCAATCCAAACCGGACTCTTCTGTCGCTACGAGCCGGCGTTGGCCGACGGCCGAACCTGGCAGATCCAATAAAACGGAGGGCCAGTCGCAAAGACCGGCCCTCTCGTTTCGCGTGCGGGTTGAACTAGGTCAGCTCGACCGTGGCGCCAGCCTCGGTCAGCTTGGCCTTGATCGTGTCGGCCTCTTCCTTGTTGACGCCTTCCTTGACGGCGGCCGGAGCCGCTTCAACCAGATCCTTCGCCTCTTTCAGGCCCAGGGTCGTGACTTCGCGGACCGCCTTGATGACGGCGATCTTGTTCGCTCCGACGTCCTGCAGAGTGACGTTGAATTCGCTCTTCTCTTCATCGGCGGCGGCTGGCGCTCCGGCTGCTGCTCCACCGGCTCCCGGTGCTGCCGCTACCGCTACGGGGGCGGCGGCGGTTACGCCGAACTCGTCCTCGATCTTCTTGTTGAGATCGCGGAGCTCGAGGATCGTCATGTCCTTGATGATGTCGAAAGCCTTATCGACGCTGGTTGCTGTTGCCATTTCTTCTCCTTGGGTGTCTTTCGTTAAGCCGCGGCGCCTTCGCCGCTTTCCATCTGGTTAGCCCGGGCGTCAACCAGCCCGGCGAATTCGCGCAGTGTCCCGCTGAGCAGACCAGCCAGCTCCGCGGCCGGTGAGATCAGAGCTCCGGCT
>DASTBR010000133.1:0-4513 GCA_035711945.1 Dehalococcoidia bacterium | reverse complement strand
TCGCCCTGATCCCGCCGGTCAGCGGCGGCAGCCCGCTGATCTTCGTGACGTCCGATCAGCTAAGCATGGACGAGGTGCGGAGGCTCGTGGCGGCCGATTCGGATGGCGCGATCTGCCTCTTTCTCGGCGTGGTGCGCAATCACAACGACGGCCACCCGGTGACGGCGCTCGAGTACGACGCCTATGTCGAGATGGCCGAGCGGCAACTGGCTGCCGTCGCCGAGGAAACCCGTAAGCGTTTTCCGATCGACAAGGTGGCGCTTCACCACCGCATCGGCCGCCTCAGCGTCGGTGAGGTGAGCCTCCTGGCTGCGGTCTCCTCGGCGCATCGCCAGGAGGCGTTCGAAGCCTGTCATTGGGCTGTCGACCGCCTCAAGGAACGTGTGCCGATCTGGAAGAAAGAGTTCGGCCCGGACGGCGCGACCTGGCTTGAGGGGCATGCGGTATCGCCCACAGCAGCGAACCGGTGAGCCTCCCTTCCCTCAAGACGGCCGCGGCCTCTGCCTGGTTAAAGACGCTGGAATTTGTCTACCCGAGCCGCTGCTTCGGCTGCTCCGAAGAGGGCCGGTTCATCTGCTTGCAGTGCATCGTGGGGCTCCAGAAGGCGGATCCGCCGCGTTGCCCCCAGTGCTGGAGCCCGCTAGTGAGTCCGAAGTGCGCCAGCTGTCCAGATGAGCGCTACCTCGATGAGGTTCGTTGCGGGTTCATCCACAAGGGCCTGGCACGAGAAGCAGTGCTCGAGCTCAAGTACGGCGGCGTCTACGCGGCCGGTGCAGAAATGGGCATGCGCCTCGCCGAAGCTCTCGCCGGTTGGCATGGAAGCGCGGACGTGGTTGTTCCAGTGCCGCTGCATCGCAGCCGCCAGCGTACACGCGGCTACAACCAGGCCGCCAAGCTCGCCGAAGGCTTCGCCGACCGCGTCGGCCTTCAGCTCGATCAGCGACTGTTGCGACGAAGCCGGCGGACCCGTTCCCAGGCAGCCGGTCTGAACTACGAGGCACGCTTCGCCAACGTGCAGGACGCTTTCGAAACGGCTCAATCCGCGACCGGAATGAAGATCCTGCTCGTCGACGACGTGGTCACAACGACTGCCACGCTGCAGGCCTGCGCGGCGGCGCTGAAGGCGGCCGGCGCGGAGAGCGTGTGCGGGGTTTCGTTCACGCGCGAAGGCTAACCGGGCCTTCGGCTATCCTTGGGCCACCGCTAGTCCGTCGGAGATTCGATGACCGTACTTGCCCACGCCGACCCCGAAGTTGCTGAGCTGATCGCTCGAGAAGAGGATCGCCAAACTCGCGTCCTGGAGATGATCGCCTCGGAGAACTACACCAGTCCGGCGGTCATGGAAGCCGTTGGCAGCGTGTTGACCAATAAGTACGCCGAGGGTTACCCGGGACGGCGCTACTACGAGGGAAACGAGACCATCGACCAGGTAGAAGAGCTTGCTCGCACGCGTGCGAAGCAGCTGTTCGCGGCTGAGCACGCCAACGTTCAGCCTCACAGCGGCGCGGAGGCCAACCTTGCTGCCTACTTCGCTTTGATCGAGTACGGCGACGTGGCGATGGGCATGAACCTAGATCAGGGTGGCCACCTGACCCACGGCCGCAACATCAACTTCTCCGGCCGCATGTACAACTTCGTGCCCTACAACGTCGACCGCGAAACGGAGCACATCGACTACGACGAGATGGCGAAGCTGGCCAGGGAACACAAGCCGCGCATCATCGTTACAGGTGCGACCGCCTACCCACGCACGATTGACTTCGCGCGGGCCGGCGAAATCGCTGAAAGTGTCGGCGCCTATCACATGGCCGACATGGCCCATATCGCGGGACTGGTCGCTGCGGGGCTGCATCCATCCCCTGTGCCCCACGCTGACGTGGTAACCACGACGACGCACAAGACCCTGCGCGGGCCGCGTGGAGCGCTGATCCTGGCTCGGGAAGAGCACGCGGCCGCAATCGACAAAGCGGTCTTCCCGGGGACCCAGGGAGGCCCGCACATGCACTCGATAGCCGCGAAGGCGGTCTGCTTCGGTGAGGCGATGAAACCAGAATTCGTCGACTATGCCCGGCGTATTGTCGAGAACGCGAAGGTCCTGGCCGAAGCGCTACAGACCGAGGGCTTCCGCATCGTCTCCGGGGGCACCGACAACCACCTGCTGCTGGTGGATGTCGGTGCGAAGGGTCTGACCGGAAAGGCCGCCACGCTGGCCCTGGAGAAGGCCGGCATCGTGGTCAACCGCAATACAATTCCCTACGATACGCGACCCCCACTCGTCGCCAGCGGCCTGAGGATGGGTACGCCGGCTCTAACGACCCGTGGCTTCGGCCCCGATGAGATGCGCCTTGTCGCGAGGTTCATGGCCCGCGTCCTCGCCGATCCGAAAGATGAATCGACCATCGAGGTCGTCCGTCGCGAGGTCGAGGAGCTCTCCGCCGGCTTTCCTGTCCCCGGAGCAGAACCGAAGGCCGTAACCGCCTGATATCGGCTGGCAAGCATGTTCGCTAGACTTGAAGCTGGCGCGGCCCTCCTAGGGGCCATACCCATGCGCCCGTGTTTGTGGAGGAAACAATGCGCGAGTACGAACTCGCTGTCGTAATTAGCCCCGACGTCACCGACGAGCAGGCCCCAGAAGCCTATGAGCGCGTCCGCCAGATGGTTACCAGCCGCGGCGGCGAAGTCGTTAACGAAGACGTCTGGGGTCGCAAGAAGCTGGCCTATCCGATCGGCAAGCATCTCGAAGGCAACTACCTCTTTACGGACATCAAGCTGCCCGCTGAGCGTGTCCGCGACCTGGAGTCCGGGCTGCAGATCTCGGAAGAGGTTTTGCGCCACATGTTGATCCGCAAGGACGATTAGGGGTTTAATACCGTCAACAATCGCGGCCTGATTGGTGGGTCGCTCCGCCCGGCATCACCGCTCGCCAGATCCGCCTTTTTGGGTCGCGCTTGTCGAAACCGACCATCCCTGCATTGCAGGGCCGGGGTCAGCTCGCCGCGAAGGAGTGTCGAATGGCAGGCTCGTTGAACAAGGTGATGATCATCGGAAACCTGGGCGCGGACCCCGAGATGAGGTATACGGCCGAAGGCAAAGCGATCACGAACTTTAAGGTCGCTGTCTCTAGGAATGTCGGCTCCTCAGACGACCGTCGCGAAGAAACCGAATGGTTTCGCATCGTGGCCTGGGAAAAGCTCGCCGAGCAGTGCGCGGAGCACCTGCTCAAGGGCCGCAAGGTGTATGTCGAAGGCCGTCTGCAGACTCGGAAGTGGGATGGGCAGGACGGACAGACGCACTACAGCACCGAGGTAGTGGCCAACACCGTGCTCTTCCTGGATCGCGCCCCGCAGGCCATGCGCGCAGGCCCGATGGACACGCCGGCGGCCGACGGCGAGGGCGCGCTGCCGATCGATCCACACGACCTGCCCTTCGAGTAGTCCGCGCCCTCTGCTATAGTTCCCGCAGGCCGCGCGGCCACTTTGACAACTGAATAACGATCGCAGAGTTCAGCGAAGTCCGGTGAGAATCCGGCGCTGTCCCGCAACTGTATGTCCAACCAGGACAAGCCAGGTCGCCTGAACCCTGCGAGCAGCCATCAAGCCTTCGAGGAAAGGCCGGGCGCCGCAGCAACGCAGGCCCTGTCCGAACCTTCGGCAGGGTCTTTTGTTGCCTTAGAAGCACCCCCGACTTTCCTCGGCGTTCCCAGCCGAGGAGGACACGTTGAGACTATGGATCCCCTTCCTGATTGCCCTATGCCTGGCCGTGGGCGTCGCCTGTGGTGACGACGACGACGCAAGCGAGCCCGTCACAACTCCGGAAGCCGACGCCACTCAGGACGAAACAGCAAGTGATGCCGGTGACGCCTTTCCGCTTACCATCACGCGCAGTGACGGAGCCGAGCTCACCCTGGACCAGCCCGCCGAGCGCATTGTTTCGCTTGATCCGTCTGCGACCGAGATTCTCTACGCGATCGGCGCGGGCGACCAGGTTGTTGCCGCCGACCTCTTCTCGAACTACCCGGAGGAGGCGGAGGCCAAGGCGAGACTTGACGGCTTCCAGCCGAGTCCGGAGGCGATCCTCGCGGAAGAGCCTGACCTGGTCCTGATGTTTGCCAACGACACAGGCGCCGTAGATGTCCTGGACGACCTGGGCGCCAGTGTGCTTTACCTCGAGGTTCCTGACTCCCTCGAGGAAATCTACGAGCGCATCGAGCTGTACGGGCAGGTCACCGGGCACGAAGAGGAGGCCGCAGCTCTCGTTGATTCGATGACCCAGCGAGTCGATGCCGTCGTCGAGACTGTCGCTGAGGTCGAGCAGGGCCCCAGCTTCTTCCACGAGCTGGACCCCACGTTGTTCACCATCAGTCCGAGCAGCTTCGTCGGTAATCTCTACGAGCTGCTCAAGGCTCAGAACATCGCGGACGACTCCGCCGGAGAGTTCCCTCAGCTCACATCAGAAGCGGTGATCGCCGCGGACCCCGAGGTCATAATCCTGGCCGACGAGGGTGGAGGTGAGA
>DASTBR010000132.1:0-10335 GCA_035711945.1 Dehalococcoidia bacterium | reverse complement strand
TCTCGGGACCAAGGGCAGCGCCGCCGGCGTGGGCGACGACAAGCGGCGGGTCAATGATCAGTGGCATGTCATCGCCAGTGTAAGGTCGAGTCGTGGCAAAGTCTGAATTGATAAAATGGCGGTTGGAGATCTTCTCTGGATGCTCCCGTCGTCCTCGGTGGGCCGCTAGCTCAATTGGCAGAGCAGCTGACTCTTAATCAGCCGGTTGAAGGTTCGAGTCCTTCGCGGCTCACCAGCCCCGAAAACAGGTTCAAATTCGGCAAAAGGCTGGCGATATTCCCGAAGCACAGCGCTAATAAACCAGATAACTCTGGGAGCAAGGAGGCGCTGTGCAGACAGCAACAACCACCAACTACCCGCAAATGGGCGGCCCAACGATCGCCCACTGCCTGTGGGAACGACCAAGGCCCTCGCCGTAAGTCATTCATCACTACGATGAGCTGGGCTAGCCCTTTGGCGGGTAACCAAAGGTCTACCGGATTGCCAAGACGAATTTCACTCGGAAGGGATGTCTGGCCGGGCACATGATTCACCTTCCTCCCGACCTGATAGGCGAGCTTTTAACGTACTCAGAGTCAGGAATGGACTATCAATTAGGGTCACTCGATAATTCCGAGGGATTGTTCGTGGCTGGGGCTTACTTCATCCAACCCGAACCGGAGGACGGAGCGGGACTGGCCGGCCAGAGCCTCCGGCGGCCTATCCTCCTAGAGGCACCCACGCCGGTCCCCTACGAACGGGATAGATCATTCGGGGTACTGCTTCCCCCAAGCCCGATCTTCCTAATGAATTCGGAGGGCCAGCGCGTTGAGCCCGAAGATCCGCTTTACCCGCAGCTGCCTCCTTATCAGGCAGTCAGCGCAGATGGTGATGTGTTCTTCCGTTTCTCCAGCTTTCCTGATGACCGAAGGATTCTCCCCGACGGGAGTGTCGCCCCAAGGTCGTACGCGACTAGCGCTACTGACAAGCAGGTCGTCCCGAACGGTCTGGCAGCAGTCGGTCGTTACGCGCTCCCAAGTCGCATCTCCGCCCGTTATTGCTTTCGGATTACACCGGAGCCTGGCACCACCATCTTCTACGGGACCGTTACCCCGAATTGGGGCTTAGCGGGTGGTGGGGTCGAGGTTTACTTTCCGGATGGAACCAGCGTCGGAACGGTGACCACGTGCGAAGCGGTGCCCGAGAAGTAAGCAAGGTTCTCGCTCAGCGCCGGACCAGCTCTCATCTGTTCGCCTCTCCGGATCGCGCAACTTCCCGTCTGGTGGCGCGATCGCTTGCGCAACCTCGAGGTCGGCCCAACGATCACAGAGATGTCTGGTTATGACCCAGCCAGCTACGGCGAACGCATCGCGCCGGTGTACGAAGAGATTCATGCCCGCCTCTTCGCTCCCGAAGTTGTCGAGCCGGCGGTCGACTGTTTGGCCGAGCTGGCGGGCGGCGGCCCGGTGTTGGAGCTGGGGATCGGCACAGGGCGCATTGCCCTCCCTCTAGCGGAGCGCCGCGTCGAAGTGCACGGGGTCGACGCCTCGGAGGCGATGGTGGCAAAGCTTCGTGCGAAACCTGGCGGCGACCGCATACCCGTCACGATGGGCGACTTCGCGACCGTGCCGCTTGAGGGCGATTTTTCTCTCATCTTTGTCGTCTTCAACACCTTCTTCGGACTTCTCACCCAGAACGACCAGGTAGCCTGCTTTCAGAACTCGGCGGCCCATCTCCAGACGGGCGGCTGCTTTCTTATCGACGCCTTCGTGCCCGACATGAACCGTATCGCCCGGGGGCAACACATGGGTGTGATCAGCGTGGGCGAGGACGAGATCCATCTCGATGTCAGCCGCTATGACCCCATCGCACAACGGAGCGATGCCAGTCGTTTACTGATTAGCGAGCGGGGCGTGAAGATGTATCCCGTGCAGATTCGTTGGGCCTGGCCCTCTGAGCTGGATTTGATGGCGCAGCTCGCCGGCCTGCGGCTACGCGAGCGGTGGGGAGGCTGGAAGCGAGAGCCCTTCGGCGAGGAAAGCCGACGTCACGTCTCGGTCTATGAGAAGTCAGCGACTTAGTTGTTGCCGCAGGGGCCGGAATCCATAGCGGCGAGTGTGAGACGGTGGGCGAGAAAGGTGGCGGACTCGCCGTCAACCTCGCTGCCCGCGTCGCAGCGCAGGCTTCCGGAGGCGAGGTCATAGTGTCCGAATCCGTTCGCCAGCTGCTCGCCGGATCCGGCTTCTCGTTCGATGAGCGCGGCGAGCATGAGCTGAAGGGCGCGCCGGGGACCTGGCGGCTATTCGCAGTGGTCACTTAGCTGGCATTGGGCTGGAGACGCAGAAGTCCGCCAACTCTACTTTCAGAGGCGGTCTACTCGTGAGCAACGGATCCGATGCGCTGGAGGACTTCGGCATCCACATTCACGAGGAAGCCGGTGGCCATGAGCTGGCCGACAAGGTCATCCCCTTCATCGAGGAAGTCATCGCTGAGCGAAGGAACCCGCGCTCTGGACCGCGCAGAGTCGCTATTGGCTGACCTAATTCCCGGGTAGTAAGCTACCGAGGCGTCGCGGAGCGCAAGACCGGTCGGCTGGCTCGAGGATACGCCATGATTGACCTGGCCACAGTGGAAATATTTGCAAGCTGCAGCGCCAGTGAGCGCGAAATGATTGCGGCGCAGCTGGAAGGCGTTGAAAGGCCCGCGGGAGCAACCCTGTTCGAACAGGGAGACCCCGGGGACGAGCTCTTTCTCATTGAGTCAGGCGAAGTGTCGATCACGTCGGGCTCCGCTGAGCACCATGTCGTGCTGGCCACTCTCGGCGAGGGCGCCTGCTTCGGCGAGATGGCGGTGCTTACGGGCGCGCCACGCTCGGCCACAGCGACCTGCCTGAGCGACGTCAAACTCCTACGCCTACAGGGGCAGGCTTATCGCAACCTGGCCGACAGTGTGCCGGCTTTACCCTTTGCCCTCCGACGGTTAATGGCTGAGCGTACCACCACGAGTGACAACTGATCGAAGGAATGCGCACCACACAGCGGATAACCCTCGCCATTTCGCTTGCTGTAGATTCTGAAGCACAGCGCTGAGCTGGGTCTGACTCTTAATCAGCCCGTTGAAGGTTCGAGTCCTTCGCGGCTCACCAGCACCTCCGAAGGCGAGACCTTCTGCAGAGCCTCACGAGCAGCGACCCAGGAAGTCGATGGTGCGTTGCAGGACCAGCTTCGCCGCGTCGGCGTCGTACTCGGCGAGAGAAGAGTCGGTGAAGAGGTGTGCCGAGCCCGGGTAGATGAACAGTTCAGCATCTGCGGCGTTAGCGACGAGCTCTTCGGCCGCCGGGCGATCCTCCTCGCTCCAAGGGTCGTTCTCCATCATGTGGACCTGCAGAGCGACCTGATTGGGCCAGGACTCACCGAATTCCGAGGCAGGAAAGGCGGCGTGGTAAAGCAGCGCACCGAGCGCTCCCTCTCGGGTCTGAGCAAGCTGCTGGGCCGGCATAGCCCCGAGGGAGAACCCCGCGTAAACGATACGCTCCGGTAGGCTTTCAGCGGCCTTAACACCGCGATCCGCAAGTTCGCCGAAGCCGATGCTGCGGGCATGGGCCACACCCTCGTCTACAGTCGCAAAAGTGGCGCCCTCGTAGAGATCTGGGACGGTGACGCTATGGCCCGCAGCTCGCAGCTCATCGGCAAAGGCCTGGACACCCGCGGTGAGACCCTGAGCATGATGAAACAGGATCACTTCTGTCACTTTTGGCTCCTCCTTTTGCGGCCGGATTGGTCGGGGCCGCCTTCCCTAATTCTCCCCGACGAACTCAGCCGTCCATGCTGCCGAAACCAGGTCCTGGACACGGTATTATGTCGAGCGGCCGTTCCTCGTGGGGCAGCAACGGACGCTTGGGTATTATCCCCGGCATGGATCTCCTGAGGCGGTTTCTGCTGCTCTGCGGAGCGATCGTCATCCTCATCGCCGTCGCGGCCGCACTGATGGTGTTTACGAGCGATGGACTCGGGCTCCTCGACGACGACGTCGGGGAGGCGCAGGCTTACTTCTTGATCTTTGCGCTGATCTTTGGGGACGCGATTATCCCGGTTCTTCCCGGTGAAACGACGCTCAATACTGCCGCGGTGCTGGCTTCGGACGGAGTCCTCGACCTATTTCCCGTGATCGTCGCGGGCTCGCTTGGGGCTGTCCTGGGCGACAGCGCCCTCTACTGGCTCGCGAGGCTGACATCGCGGCGGTTTGAGTCGCAGATGGATGACATACGACGCGACGCGCGGGTACAGCGAGTGCTGCAGATCCTCGGCGACAGAACGGCGCTGTTACTTGTTTTCGGGCGCTATGTCCCCGGGCTTCGCTTCTTACTGAACGCCACCATGGGTTCAACTCGGTTCCCCTACGGGCGATTCCTGCCCTGGTCGGTGATCGGGGGTGTCGCCTGGGCGACCTACACCGCCGTCCTCGCCTACCACGTGGGTTCCGCCCTGGAGGGCTATCCCATCGCATCGATCGTCATCTCCGGCGCCATCACCACGCTGCTGATAATCGCCATCATCTGGCTCGACAGCCGTCGGCGAACAAACGCCGCTGCCGCTTCAACGTCGATCGAGGCGTAAGCCACGCTTCAGTCGTGTTTGTGTGATCGGGAGCGTCTTTCACAGTTAACCTGATGCCTAGCCTGCGTGAGCAAAGCGGCCTGAAAGGAGCTGGAGATGGACGAGTTCTGGTGGGCGATGGTCCTGGTCGCCGTCTACACGATCCTGGCCTTCATGTGGATATTTACGCTGATCGACCTCTTCGGTCGGCTGGACCTGGGCGGCTGGGGCAAGGCGGGATGGCTGATGGGAATCCTATTCGTGCCTGTGATCGGCGTGATCGCGTACTTCGTCACGCGACCTGACACCAGGTTCAAGGATTCAACGTAGCCTGAACGCGTCTGAGGGTTTGTAGGTTCGCCACCGATCAGCCAGGACCGTCGAGCTCGAGACGCTGTCGCTGCCGAAAGACAACAGGACACTGACCGACGCCGGGTACGCGCGAATGAAAGGCGCGGATCTTTTAGGTCGAGGGCATTGGCTCCGGGGCCGGACCCGGCGACTCCTCTAACTCGCCCTCTGCCATTCGCTTGCGCGGTAGCCCTCCGATCAAGGGCAAACCGATCAACCCGAACCCGGCCGAAACGAGAAGCCCAAGCTTCAGCGCGTCGATCTGTGCATCCTCGTAATTCTCGACAACGGCTTCGACCTCAGCGTCAGGAATCCCCTCTTCGGCAGCCGTGCCCTCCAACTGATCAGCCGAGATGAACGTGATGCCGCCGCCGACCGCAATCCCAGCCGACTCCTCCACCTGATCGGAAATGCGTGGGTCGTCGCTGACGTTGTCCAGGAACGCGTTGCCAAGGCTGGTAATGACAATGGCGCCAATGAAAGCTGTTCCCAGTGAGGAGCCCAGTTGCTGCGCGGTGTTCTGCAGAGCGCCCGTCTCGCTGCGATCGTCATCACCCACCGCGGACTGCAGGACGTTGCCGAGCTGCGAGGCAACGAGTCCCATGCCAAGGCCAAGCAAGGCCGATCCTACTGCGAACGAAGCTGTGTCCAGGTCCGGCTCGATAGTGCTGATGAGGAACAGACAGGCAGCCACCAGCACCAGGAACCCAACAGCAACGATGAGTCGCGGCGCAAACCGGCTGGACAGCCGGGCGCCGCCCAGCGCCGCGACCACCAGGCAGACGGAGATCGGCAGCATTCGCACACCGGTCTCAAAGGCATCCAGGCCCTGAACGATCTGCAGGTACAGGGGAATGATGAAGAACACGCCCATGAGGACGAGGTTCTGAAGGAGAAGCGCGTTTAGACCGCTGCGAACCGGCCGAATCTCGAACAGTCGGAAGTGGACCAACGGATCCTGGCCATGTTCCTCGCGGCGCTTCTGCCAGGCGCTGAAGGCGACCAGTATCCCGGCGCCCAGCGCGACGACGAAGGGCGCCAATGAGAAGCCGAATGGCTCGATCGGCGAGTCCTTGGGGTGGATCCAGCCCCAGTTGCTGGCTTGCAGAATACCGAGGACGAAGAGTGCCATTCCTGCGAGGGACAGCACAGCGCCCACCATGTCGAGCTGCGGTGTGACATGCGGTCGCGGCGCCTCGGTTACGGCTACGCGAGTGCCGAAGAGTATCGCCAGCGCCAGTAGTACCTCGCCGGCGAAGACAACGCGCCACGACAGGTACTCGGTAGCCGCGCCGCCGATGATTGGGCCGACCGCGATGCCCGCGCCGGCCACTCCGCCAAGGACGCCATACATCATGGCGCGGTCGCGCCCCTCGTAATTTGTCGCGCCGAGGGCGGCCAGCGCCGGTAGCACCATAGCGGCGCCGATACCTTCGAGGATCGACCAGCCCAGGAGGAGAGCCCCCACATTCCAGGAGATGGCTGTGAGGAATGAACCGAAGCCATAGATCACGAGGCCGACCATAAATACGCGGCGGCGGCCATAGATGTCGCCTAGCTTGCCGCCAGTCATCATCAGGGCGGCCATGACGAGCGCATAGAAGGTAATGACCATCTGGATAACGGTGACGGTCGTGTCGAAGTCGGCGACCAATTGCGAGATCGACACGTTCATCACGGCCTGGTCCAGGACCATCAAGAACTGCGCTGCGCCGAGCACGGCGAGCGCCGACCACTTACCCACTACTCACCTGGCTTCCATCGGGTAACTCGCCCACACTTGCCTTTATCTGTAACCGAAACCTGGCCTTACCGGCGACGCAAAATGGGTGCGCGCGGCCATCAATCAGGGCTCGTCGACGTCGCTGTTGAGCTGCGACGCCTCAGTCTCTGTGCCTGTTCGAACGCTCCTACTAGGAAATCTCCAGCGGACCCTCCGCGGCGCCTTGACTATGACTACGCCCATTGCCGTCACGCGTTCGGGAACCTCGGCTGCCTCCGGTGTAGTCCAGCCCAGGTATTCGGAGGCAAGCCGAAGCAACATCACGACGGCAACAACTATCCAAACGTCGATGTAGCCGGGAACGCCCAGTTCATGAAGCAATCCGTATAGTCCTGCTCCTACCACGGCTGCTGACAGTGTTAGAGTGCCGGGCTTGAGCACAACGGGCACTTCGCCGCTCAGGACATCTCGCATCAACCCTCCTCCAATCGCGGTGATGACGCCCAAGAGCATGGCAGTAATGACCGGGAGATCGGCGTTTAGTCCCTTCTGCATGCCGACGAAGGTGTAAAGTCCGAGGGCAGCCGCGTCGATCGGCACAAAGAAAGCGTTTACGCGACGAACTGTGCGGAGGAACACGAAGCCTACGGCCGCTGCTCCCAGCGCGGTGTAGAGGTAGTCCTCGTTGGCGAGCGCCGCCGGGGTTCCCCGTCCAATCAAGACGTCGCGGATAATCCCGCCGCCCATGGCAGAAACCAACGTGATCACGAGGACCCCTGCTGGGTCGAAGCGATTGCGGAAGGCGATCAAGGACCCGCTGAGCCCGGCTATGAAGACCGCCAGCAAATCTATCCATAGCGGGATCTCGACGGCGTCCTGCACGGAGCTCTCCACGTGCTTACCGCCCGTTGTGCTGGCGGCCCGGCCGGGCGGTTACCGTTCGGCGAGCTCGTGGAAGAGGGCAACTCGCGCGGTCCATAGGAAGTTCAGCAGTAGGTTATCAAGTTTGTACTCGGAGGCAGTCCTGGAGTCGTTCCAGCACTTCGTTGAACGCAAAGCTGTTGCCCGCGCAGCCAGTATTACCGGCGAGAGGCGAGTCTCGAAGGCGCCAGGGGGCTACAATTTGTCCCCGTGAATCTCTTCGGACTGAGAAGTAATTAACTTGGCCGCCAAACGCTCTCGCTGGCGACTGCCCAGGTCAGACCAGGCAGGTGTGTTCGCTGCAGCCGCGGGAACGGCGATGACCTTTCAGCGCACGCTGATGCCCCGCAACACCACCGATCAGGCCGTCGTTACAGGCGCAACGATGAGTCTTATGTACCTCACCGCCAGCCTGATGCATGACGCGATCGAAGCCGTGGCCTCGCGTGTGATTGGGGGTGGACGCCGGCGGCACGCCGACGATGTCTTGCTGGGCCGGATAGCGCTCGCCACGGATTTGGCCGCCATGGGCGTGGGGCTCGCTGTGCAGCGTTCCTTTAGCCAGCGAACCGGTGAGTCTGCGGGCCGTGCCGCGGTCCGTGCAGCGGGTTTCTGGTTGACCGCCGGCGCCTTCGCGGGACTGGCGTCAGGGGTCACCGAAGCAGCTGTCGATAACGCGCATGAGCGCACCGGACGGAAGTATCACATCGACAAGGCGCCGGTCGCGCTTCTCGGTGGGGTCACATTCGCGGCCGTGCGCGAGTTCCAGAGGCACCGTAAGGAAAGCGGCCTGGCGGATACGCTCCAGGAGGTCGAGCTCTCGGGCACGCGAGCGCTGGCCATAGGAACAGCGATGGGAGCCGGTCTAACCGGCCTCGTCGTGGGCAGCAGCATGCTCTCTGGTCTGATCGGGAGGTTTCTCAGCAAAGCCCTGCCCGGAGACGACAGGCTCTGGCGCCCGATGGGGCATGCCCTATCGCTTGGCGCCCTGGGCGCTGCGCTCTACTGGCGGTGGTACATGACCACGCGGGCCATCGAGGAAGGCACGGGCAATATAGAAACGGCCTTCAACACGCCACCGGAGTCGCCCTACGTCAGCGGATCCACCGAAAGCCTTGTGCCGTGGGGAACACTTGGCAGGGAGGGACGCCGCCACGTCTCGACGGTTCTGTCTCGTTCAGCCATCGAGGAGGTGATGGGCGAGCCGGCGATAGATCCGATCCGCATCTACGTCGGGCTGGACAGCGCTGCCACGGAAGAAGATCGAGTGGCTCTCGTTCTGGGCGAACTGGAGCGGACTGGAGCACTTGCCAGACGAGTGGTTCTCGTGACCTCGCCGACTGGAACCGGATACGTCAACTATGTGGCTGTCGAGTGCGTCGAGTACTTCACGAGAGGAAACTGTACGACCGTCACGATTCAGTACTCCAAGCGCCCTTCACCGCTGTCGTTGGACCGCGTGTGGGAAGGTCGTAAGCACTTCCGGCTGCTCCTGGCCGCCATTCATCGCAAACTCTACAGGCTTCCACCCGAAGATCGGCCGAGGTTGGTGGTATTCGGCGAGAGCCTCGGTGCGCATACCAGCCAGGACGCGTTTCTTCACAGTGGCACCCAGGGCCTGGAGCAGGCAGGTATCGAGCGCGGCCTCTGGGTGGGTTCCCCTCACCTGAGCAAGTGGAGAGAACAGGTGCTGAACGGCCGCCGACCAGACGTGGAGCCGGCGGTCGTCGGAGAGTTCAACAGCTATGAAGAGCTGGAGTCGATGAAGGAAGAGGACAGAAAGTGGCTCCGCTACTTCCTTGTCACCCATGGCAACGATGGCGTGGGTCATTTCGGCCCCGACCTGTTGATTCAGCAGCCCCGGTGGCTTGGCGATCCAACCACAAGGCCACCTGGCGTCCCAGCAAGCCAGAAATGGATAACGCCGACGACCTTCTTCCAGACACTCATCGACATGAAGAACGCTATGAACGTCGTGCCTGGCCAATTCGACGCCAACGGCCACGACTATCGGGGCGACCTGCCGCGCTTCGTGCGGGAGGCCTACGACCTCGAATGCTCGGACGAACAACTGGAAAGCGTGGAACAGGCCCTCCGAGCGAACGAGCTTGCACGGCATCAACTGCTGCAAGCCCAGTCAGCAACGACCTCCTAGTCGTTCTCGGCGGCCAGGCGAGCCTCAGAGCCTTCGACCGTTCGCGGTACACTGCTCGTGATGAAGTCGGACGACGAACCGCGGCCTGGAATCGCCGACGCAGCTGGGCGCGCCGCGTTCTTCCCCGCTCGTGTGGCCGCGCGTGCCGTGCGCGGACAACTCGAAGAGGCTGCAGACGAGGTTCTTTCGGCGCCCGAGATCGCTCGCATAATCGACCGGGCTCTGGCCGGGCCGCTGCCGGAGGAGATCGCGCACTCGCTCGTGCGACACCGCGTGATCGAACGCATCGTCGGCGAGCTCGCTGCCAGCGGCGAATTGGACCGTCTCGTGACCGCGACGTTGGCTGACAAGCGAACGCTCGACCTCACCGACAGAGTCCTTGCCAGCGACGAGATGCAACGCGCTCTGCGCCACGTCGCCTCGAGCCCAGAACTGCGGGACGCGATCACGCGGCAGACGACAGGGCTTGCCGACGAAGTGGTCGGTGGCGTCCGTGGCTCAGCCGCGCGGCTCGACGACCGCGCCGAGCAGGCTGTGCGCCGCTCCCAGCGCACAGAGCGCCCGATCTACAGCGGAGTCGCGACGCGTGCGATCGCACTTGCGACTGATGC
>DASTBR010000131.1:0-6994 GCA_035711945.1 Dehalococcoidia bacterium | reverse complement strand
GATCAGGTCCTCTGAGCGGCCGGTCTGGCGCAGGTAGCGCAGCGTCTCGCCGTCCACCGGCCAGAGCGACGAGGTAGCACCGTACTCCGGCGACATGTTGGAGATGGTCGCGCGGTCGGCCAGCGTCAGCGCTCCGACGCTTGGCCCGGTGAACTCGACGAACTTGCCGACGACGCCGTAGTTGCGCAGCATCTCGGTCACCGTGAGCACGAGGTCGGTGGCCGTCGCCCCCGGCTGCATCTCGCCGGAGATGCGCACGCCAATGACCTCGGGCGATAGCAGATAGACGGGCTGTCCGAGCATCGCGGCCTCGGCCTCGATTCCTCCGACGCCCCAGCCCAGGATGCCCAATCCGTTGATCATCGTCGTGTGCGAGTCGGTCCCAACCAGGGTGTCGGGGAAGGCCATGGTCGAGCCGTTGACGCCCTGTGTCTCGACCACGGAGCCCAGGAACTCGAGGTTCACCTGGTGGACTATTCCGGTGCCCGGTGGGACGACACGGAAGTTGTCAAAGGCCGTCTGCGCCCAGCGTAGGAGCGTGTAGCGCTCCCGGTTGCGCTCGTACTCAAACTCGACGTTGCGGGCGAACGCCAGCGCCGAACCGAAGGCGTCGACCTGTACCGAGTGGTCGATGACGAGGTCAACGCGGACGAGCGGGTTGACCTTCGCCGGGTCGCCGCCAAGCCGCGCCATCGCCGAGCGCATCGCCGCGAGGTCGACGACCGTCGGCACGCCCGTGAAGTCCTGGAGGATGACGCGGGCCGGCGAGAACGGAAACTCACGGCTCTGGTCAGGCTCGCCCGACCAGCGGGCCAGGTTCTCGATGTCTGACTGCTCGGCACCCGTGAGCGGCCCGGCACGTAGCAGGTTCTCCAGAAGGATCTTGATCGTGTAGGGCAGGCTCTCGACGTTGAAGCCCGCCTTCTGGAGCTCGTCCAGCGGGTAATAGGTGACGCTTCCGCCGGCTGTGTCGAAGCGTGCCGTGGGTGCCTTGATGCTACTCACCCGCGATCTCCGACTCGCACTCTTCCCGGCTGTCGATTAGCCAGTCGCCCTCGTCTTCGACCATCCCATAGGCGAGGTCTTCGCAGTCCAGCTCTTCGTCATTGAGGACGCGCCTGTAGGAAACGACCGCCGAGCCCGTTTCGTCGTCGTCCTCGATGTTCGAAACGTCGACATCCTCGTACTCGAGGTCCTCGATCGAAGCCAGGATCTCTTCGTAGGTCGTCTCGCAGTCACCCTCCCGGCTTTCGCGGAAAGCATCGGACTCCAGCTCGCACGCCTCCGCCACGTCGTCGTCGCTGAAGGCGCGCAGGTAGTCCTCAATAGCAATCGCAATATCGGCGTCATCCGTGTCGGCGTCGCCCAGGAAGAACAAGCCGAGGATCGATACTGCGGTCACGCCGCCGACAAGGAGAAAGATCCCGATCACTACAGGGATATTTATGCCGCGTGGGCTGTCAGAACCGGAAGCCACACTCTGATTCTATTTGTGGGTCAGATTCCGCGCCGTCACCGAAGACTAGATAGTGCGGTCGTGGACCTCGAACTGCTTCAGCCGCTCCACGGCCAGCCATGTCGCCGCGACCGTGATGATCGCGATGCCGATGATTCCCGCGGCGGGCGAAAGGCTGGCGTCGAGAGCGTCGCCGAGATCGGCCAGTCCATCGGCGATCGCCTGGCTGTAATGACGCACACTCACGTAACGTGCTCCGCGAAAGATCGAGGTGATCACGCCCTCCCAGATGAACACATAGAGCAATCCAACCACGAAGGCCCGCGAAGTCAGCAGGCTGAGCAGCACGAACCATGCGCAATAGGCCAGCGCCCCCAGCAGTGATGCCACCAGGAACCCAATCACGATGTCGGTCGAGCCTTCGCCTGAGAGGGCGATCAAGCCGCTGACGAGAACCGCTACCCCTACCAGTAGTCCGGTCGTCACAGCCGCCACAGCCAGCTTGCTGAGGATGATCGTTGCTCGGCTGATTGGCTTGAGCACCAGGTACGGCGCCGTGCCTTCGGCGACCTCGTTACCAAGTGCGCCTGTCCCAATCAGCAGCGCGATGATCGGCAGCACGCCGAGCAGGACAAGCTGGTCGAGCAGGTCCGTAACCAGCTCCGCCCTGTCGTCTTCATCGCCGCCCGCTGCGACCTCGACGACGGCGACGAGAATCGGCAGGCCGATCAGGAGCAGCATCAGCGCCACCCGGCCTAGCGTGAGCTGCTGGCGGATCGTCAGCCGAATGATGTCGCCGTTCATCGGCGCTCCACCAGGTAGCTGAAGACGCTCTCCAGCGAGAGGTCGAGCGGCACGACCTCATAGAGACGCATACCGCCCTCGTGGGCAAGGCGGGGCAAGAGCCGCGCACACGCGGTGAGATCGCTCGTTCGCACCATCAGCCGTCCATCGGACAGCTCCACGGCTGAGATCGGTGATTCGGCGACAAGGCTGGCGGCCAGCCGCCGGTTGTCGCTGCTGTTCACGCGGATCGTGTGCGGACGGTCCGTCATCAAACGGCGGATCTGACGGTAGTTCCCCGATGCCGCTAGCCGGCCAGCCACCAGCACCAGTACCGAGGTTGCGACCTGCGCGACCTCCTCGAGGATGTGCGACGAAAACAGGATCGTCCGCCCCTCGCCGGCCATCCGCTCCAGGACCTTCATCATCTGTAGGCGCTGGCGCGGGTCTGTGCCGCTGAAGGGCTCGTCGAGGATCAGCAGGTCGGGCTGATGCACGATACCGGCGGCGATCTTGGCGCGCTGACGCATGCCCTTCGAGTACTCGCCAAGCTGCCGGTCCTGCGCGTCGAGCAGGTCGACGATGCCTATCGCCTCGTGCGCCGCTTCCGCCGGGTCGCCTAGGCCCTGCAGCCGCGCCATCACCGTGACGAACTCACGACACGTCATGAACTCGTACACGGCATCGCGCTCGCTGACGAAGCCGACCCGTCGGTAAAGCTCTGGATTGTCGCGGACAGGCTCGCCAAAGGCTTGAACGCTGCCCCGCGACGGCGCAAGCAGGCCAACCAGCATGTTGAGGATCGTCGACTTACCGGCGCCGTTCGGACCCAACAGGCCCGTAATTCCCGGCCAGATCTCGAAGCTAACGTCGTTAACCGCGACTACGCTGCCGTACCAGCGCGAGACCTGCGCCAGCGAGATGACTGGCGTCGACGTCGTCATAGCGGTAGCCGGCGGTAGCGGCGGACGGTGAGGAAGATCGCGACGCCCGTCATCGCCAACAGCGAAATGACGTACCAGCCCTCCCAGAAGTCGGCATCGGCGCGTGACTCGTCGGGATCGGGTTGCGTGTTGAAGATGAACTCCGTGACGCCTTCCATCACGTCGAAGATGCCCAGCAGCAGTACGTAGCCCCATGCGCTGGTATCGCCCCCGGCGTCTAGGCTGCCGCCGGCCGCGCTCCCCTCGACGGCCTCGAATACGATGTTGGCGACGGCGGTGGAAAGGATGATTAGCGCCACGAAGCCGCCCGTGGCGTATGCCCGGTTGGTTGTATAAGCCGAGAACGCTACTGCCAGCGAGCCAAGCAGGACCCCAATTGCCAGCGCCGACAGCACAATCTGCGGGATCGCTTCCAGGTTCTCGCTGACGTATGTAGCCGCATTTCTCGCCGCCAGCGTGTTCCCGGCGAAAAGCAGCGCCTGCGGCACCAGCGAGAAGAGCAGTGTGGCCGAGACGAGTGCGGCGATCTTGACCGCGATGTAGTCGAGGCGCGTGATGCCCCGCGAGATGTAGAGAGGCAGCGTCCTGTTGCGCAGGTCCCGGCCCACCAGGTCGGGTGCGATCGTTGCGCAGTACAGCGCGATCGCCACCGCCACGACGCCGTAATAGTTGTCGTAGCGGTAGGGCGTCAGATCGTCGCCCACGACCGATGCGATACCGAGCGCGATCAGCGCTGGCACCACCGCGATCGCCAGGAGCGTCAGCGGCACAATCTTGTAGACGAACTTGCGGCCGAATCCGAAAGCGATCCGCAGCGAGTCCACGTACAAGGTCCAGAGAACCGCGCCGTAACCACGACGCTCGCCGTCGTAATGGCGATACCCCAGGTCGTAGATCGCACCGGCCTGCTCAGCCAACGACTTCCTCCGTTGCGCTGAACAGGTCGATCAGCGACTGGCGCTTCCGCTCCATGCGGATCAGCGGCACGTTCAGGTCGACCAGCACCGCCAGCGTCCGGTCGTAAACGTCCTCCGAGACAAGATCGACAAGGACGCTGCCGCCGTCGTGGCTGGCGCTCAGCCCGCGCTCTGCCAGCGCCGCCGCCAGCTGAGGCTCGCTGCCATCAGTCTCGATGCTCAACACCGCCGTCTCTGCCAGGAAGCTGTCCATGGCTCCAGCCCGTACCAGCCGCCCCTGGTCGATCAGCACGATGTGGTCGCAAACCCGCTCGACGTCGTCCAGAAGGTGCGAGGACATGACGATGGAGATCCCCAGCTGCTGACCCGTGCGCTTGATCAGTTCGAGCATGTCGACCCTTCCAGCCGGGTCGAGACCATTCGTCGGCTCGTCCAGGAAGAGCAGCGGGGGGTCGTGGACGAGCGCCTGCGCGAGCTTGGCGCGCTGCTTCATGCCCGTCGAATACGTATTGATCTCGCGGTAACGCTCCTCGAGCAGCCCGACATGACGCAGCACCTCAGACGTGCGCTCGCGGGCGGCCTCGGCCGGCAAACCGCTGACCTCGCCGAAGTGCGTGACCATCGCCACGGCCGGGATGTCGCCGGGCAGGCAGTCGTGCTCCGGCATGTACCCGACGAGCCGCCGCAGCTCATCGCGCTCACCAATCGGTTGCTCCAACACGGTCGCCGACCCGGCTGTCGGCTCGATTAGTCCCAGCAGGATCTTGAAGAAGGTGCTCTTTCCTGCACCGTTCGGTCCCAAAAGGCCAATGATCCCTTCGGGAATCTCGACGGAGAGGGCGTCTAGCGCCAGCGCCGTCGGGTACTGCTTGCTCAGGCCATCAGTGGCGATCAGCATCGACAAGTTCAAGCTGTCTGCTGGCATCGACGAACGCAAGGAAGCGCGGCTCGATGGCGGCAAACTGTAGAATCAGGTCGGGCTCGCCCCTGCGGCGAGTCCATTTTGATAGGCATGCAACAGACCAGAAGAGACCTCTACGAAGTCCTCGGCGTCGACCGAGGTTCGTCGCCCGAAGACATCAAGAAGGCGTTCCGCCGTCTTGCTATGGAATACCACCCGGACCGCAACAAGGATGACGGCGCCGAAGCGCGCTTTAAGGAAGTCAGCGAGGCCTACGAAGTCCTTTCAGACCCCGAAAAGCGACAGATGTACGACCGCTTTGGCACGGTCGGCGACCGCTTCGATTCGTTCAGCGGCTTCGGCGGGCTCGGCGACATCTTCGACTCTTTCTTCGGCGGCAGCTTCAGCCAGCAGAAGCGCGGTCCCCAGCGAGGCGCCGACCTGCGCTACGCCATGACGATCGACTTCGAGGAGGCCATCTTTGGCTCCGAGAAGGAGGTCGAGATAACCCGCCAGGAAACTTGCAGCGAGTGCCGGGGCATAGGCTCAGCGCCCGGCACAGACCCCGTTCGCTGCGACCTCTGCAATGGCAGTGGGCAAGTCAGACGCGTTCAACAGAGCGTCTTCGGCCAGTTCGTCAACATCGCCACCTGCGAGCGCTGCCGTGGCGAGGGCCGCATCGTCACCGATCCCTGCCGCATCTGCCGCGGCACCGGTCGCGAGCGCCGCACGCGCAACCTCGTGGTCAAGATCCCGGCAGGCGTCGACGACGGGTCGCAGCTGCGCCTCACCGGTGAGGGCGAAGCCGGCAACCGCGGCGGCTCCTCGGGCAATCTCTACGTCGCTCTGCGCGTGCGTGAACACGAGATCTTCAGCCGCGAGGACGACCAGGTTCTGCAGGTGGTCGACGTCAACGTCGCCCAGGCCTCGCTCGGTGCAACCGTTGAGATACCCACTCTCGAGGGCCCCGAGGAGGTCAGCCTCAAGCGCGGGACCCAGACCGGCGATGTGATTCGCCTCAAGGGGCGCGGAGCTCCCCGCCTCCGCGGCGGTGGCCGCGGCGACATGCTCGTCCACGTCAACGTCGCCGTGCCGACCAACCTGACAGACGAGCAGAAAGACCTGCTCAAGCAGCTCGCCGACTCTTTCGGCACGCCCGTTGACGACGAGAAAGGGCTCTTCGGCAAGCTCAAGGACACAGTCGCCGGCAACTAGCCGGGATGGACTGGATCGAGCTCAACGTCAGGGTGTCCCCGGCTCTTGAGCCACACCTTGTCGCCGCCCTTGATAAAGTCGCATCCGGCGTTGCCACCGAGCATCCCGGCGGCTACATCAGCGAGCCGGGTGAGCCCCACGACATCGATCCCGGCGCGCCGCTCACTGTCAAGGCTTACTTCTCTGCCGAAGAGGACGCGATGGGCGGCGCAGAGCTCGCCCGAGGGATCCTGGGCCTGTCCCAACCTTCCGACGACGTCTTCCTGCGCTTCCTCCCTGAAGAGGACTGGGCTGTCCTGTGGAAGCGCTACTTCGGACTCCAGCGCATCTCGCCAACCCTTGCCATCGTGCCAACCTGGAAGAGCTACACACCGAGACTCGGCGAGAAAGTAATCCGCTTAGACCCAGGAATGGCGTTCGGCACAGGCCAGCACCCCACGACACGCCTCTGCCTCGCTGCCCTTGAGCGGCGAGTCAATCAGGGCGACCGAGTGCTCGACGTCGGCGCAGGCTCCGGAATCCTCAGCATTTGCGCCGCATTGTGCGGCGCCCGCGAGATAATTGGTATCGATCTCGATCCCCAAACTGTTAAGTCCGCCCAGACCAACGCTGACCTCAACGGCGTCACTCACCTCACCACCTTCCGAGCCGGCACCCTCGGCGACCGCTGGTCAGCTGACCTTCCCCCGCCTGCAGACTTCGACGTAGTCGTGGCCAACATCAGCTCCCGCGCGATTGCCAGTCTTTCCGAAGAGCTGGCGACAGCTCTACGGCCAGG